>NZ_DBHKZA010000031.1:55824-68195 GCF_057314935.1 Achromobacter sp. | reverse complement strand
TGTCTCCTGATAGTTTTCGTCTCGCGGGCTTGTGGCGCCCGCTGTCTCGAATCCGCTGGGCGGATTGCTTGCTGCGCGTCAATCCACCTTCATGCCGGTCGCATCGACCACGCCCTGCCACTTCTGCACTTCGGTCTTCAGGAAAGCGCGCGCATCTTCCGGGCCCCCGGTCAAGGGCCGGGCGTAGATCCGGTCCATGAACTCCTGCACATCGGGTTGCGTGTTGATGTCAGCGACGGCGTCGGCCAGTTTCTTCAGGACCGGAGCCGGCACCTTGGCGGGCGCCGCCATGAAGTACACCGCTTCCACGTCGTAGCCTTTGAGGCCGGCCTCTTCGATGGTGGGCAGGTCCGGCATCGCCTTCATGCGTTCGCGCCCCGTCACAGCCAGTGCCCGCAGCTTCTTGGACTGCACCAGCGGGATCGCGGTGGAGACGCTGCCGAACATCATGTCCACCGTGCCCGACATCAGGTCCACCTCGGCCGGGGCCACCCCTTTGTAGGGCACGTGGGTCATGTCGACCCCGGCCATGACCTTGAACAATTCGCCGGCCAGATGAATGGACGAGCCCATGCCGGCCGAAGCGAAGGTCAACTTGTTGCCGCCGGCCTTGGCCTTGCGAATCAAATCGTCAACGCCCTGGATGCTGGAACCGGGCGGCACCACCAGGATGTTGGGGGTGGACGCCACCATGCCTATGGGCATCAGGTCGCGCTCCCAGTCGTAGGGGTTGCGCTTCATGGCAGCGTTAGCGGCCACGTAGTTGGCCGCCATCGCGATGATGTAACCGTCGGCCGGGGCCTGCGTCAGCGCCTGGATCGCGATGTTGCCGCCGGCGCCCGGGCGGTTTTCCACGATGAACGTCTGATTGAAGCGCTCCCCCAGCTTCTTGGCGTACAGACGGGCGAGCAAGTCGGTCGCGCCGCCCGGTGCAAAGCCGACGTAAACCCGCACCGGCTTGTCTGGATAAGCGTCGGCCGCACCCGCTGCTCCGACAGCAGTCAGGCTCAGTACCGCGGCCAACAATCCCTTCAACATTTCCATGAGTCGATCTCCTTCCGTTTTTAGAGATAGGGGAACGTCGGGCCAGCTTATTCCGACATACCGAACAGTATAACGACGTGCCGATAATAATTGTCAATATTTCCGGTGTTGTGTATATTTGTTCGGCACCTCGGAATAAATTCAAACCTGCTCGGCGCACATTCCGAGATATCGGATTTCGGGCACAGGGCGCCGGGCACTATCAGCTAAAGAAGGGGAATGGAGATGGACCTGCAACTCACCGGTAAAGTCGCTGTCATCACGGGCTCGGGCCGCGGCATTGGCTACGCCTCGGCGCTGGCCCTTGCGCAGGAAGGCGCCCGGATCGTCATTACCGATATCAACCCCGAATCGGTGGAACAGGCGGTCGGCAGCCTGAAACAGTCCGGCCACGATGCCATCGGCGCCGTGCTGGACGTCTGCGATCCCGATCAGGTCCAGACCATGGCCGAGCTGGCGGCGCACGCGTTCGGCGGCATCGACATCCTGGTCAACAACGCCGGCTTCACGCGCGACAAGTACCTGCTCAAGATGCCGGTGGAAGACTGGGACTCAGTCGTAGACACCATCCTGAAGGGCGCCTACTACTGCACCAAGGCCGCCCTGCCTTCGATGATGGAAAGGAAATGGGGCCGCGTCATCAACATCGCGTCGCGCGCGCACTGGGGCAATCCCGGCCAGACCAACTACTCGGCCGCCAAGGCAGGACTGATCGGGTTCACCCGCGCGCTGGCGCTGGAACAGGGCAAATTCAACATCACCGCCAACGCCATCGCCCCGGGGCTGATCGAAACGCCGCTGGTGCGCGGCCTGTCCACCTATGAAACGCTGCGCGCCAATGCGTTGGCGTGCCAGCCCGTCCCGCGCCTGGGCGCGGTCGAGGACATCGCCAACGCCGTGGCCTTCCTGGCTTCCGAGCGGTCGTCTTTCATCACGGGCGAGCTGTTGCACGTGACCGGCGGCCGCTACGCCTCCTGATCCCCCTTCCCCGCGCCTCCACTCCGGAACCCGATCAGCCATGCAAAGCGCTAGCCCTGCCAGCCCGTCCCCGCTTCCCGTCCGGCAGCCCCTGGACGTCGGCCATTGTTTCGAATCCGCCGGCCGCACCATTACCGAGAGCGACATCGTCAACTTCGCCTGCCTGTCCGGCGACTTCAATCGCCTGCACGTCGACCACGAATACGCCAGCGCCACGCCTTTCGGCCGACGCATCGCCCACGGGCTGCTGGTGCTGTCCGTGCTGTCCGGGCTGACCACCCAGTCCAGCGGCTACCGCCAACTGGAGCCCTATGTGCTGGCGCTAATCGACATCCATTGCCGCTTTCCCAAACCCACCTTCATCGGCGACACCATCGTGGTGCGGGTGACCGTGACGGAAAAGACCGGGCAATACCGCCCAGGCAAGGACAAGGTGGTGTTCCGGCGCGAAGCCATCAACCAGCGCGGCGAGGTAGTGGTTCAGGCCGACTTCGCGATGATTCTGCGGTCCATGGAGGTCGCGGCATGAAACCGTTTGCAGATCTGAGCCGCTTCATCAATCCGCGCAACGTGGCCGTGGTCGGCGCCTCCGCCCGCGAATCCAGCCAGGGGCGCCGCCTGTACGACAACCTGGTACTGCATTCGTCGGTGTCCGGCGAGGTGTACGCGGTCAACCCGGCCTACCAGGAAATCGGCGGACGGCCGTGCTGGCCCTCCCTCAGCGCCCTGCCCGAGGCCGAGATCGACGTGGCGCTGATCATGATCAACGCCACGCTGGTACTGGATGCCTTGCGGCAATGCGCGGCGCGCGGGATTCCCTTCGCCGTGGTCATGACGTCCGGCTTTTCGGAAGCGGGCGAGGCAGGCCAGCGGCTCGAACGCGAGATCGCCGAACTGTGCGAGGCCACCGGCCTGCACGTCTACGGACCGAACTGCCCCGGCTTCGTGAATGTGCGCGACCGGCTGGGCATGACTTTCTCGCCCGCTTTCAAGGACGATCTGAACACCGGCTCGATCGGCCTGGCGACCCAGGGCGGCGGACTGGGCCGCAACCTGCTGCAGGGCCTGTCTTTCGGCCAGGGCGTGGGCCTGTGGTTTTCCGCCGGCAATGAGGTGGACCTGGAAATTCCCGACTTTATCGCGCACATGGCGAACGATCCGAAGATCAGCGTAATCGCCCTGCTGATGGAAGGTGTCAAGCACGGCCGAAGGCTGACCGCCGCGCTGGAGCTGGCGCGCGCCCGCAATAAGCCGGTGGTGGTGCTGAAGGTCGGGCGCTCGGAAGCGGGGGTGCGCGCGGCGCAGTCGCACACCGCGTCGGTGGCCGGTACCGCCGCCGTCAACAGCGCCGTGTTCCGACAGTTCGGCGCCATTGAGGTGGACGACCTGGACCAATTGCTGGCGGCCTCGCGCCTGCTGACGCGGATCACGCCCAAGAGCGGCAACGGCTTGTGCATCTATACCTTCTCGGGCGGCACCGCCGCGCTGGCGGCCGACATCGCCGGCGCGGCCGGCCTGCCGATGGCCGTGTTCGCGCCCGAAACCAAGACCGCCCTGCGCAAGCTGCTGCCGGACTTCGCCAGCATGGACAATCCCGTCGACACCACCGCGGACATCCTGCGCAACCCGGAAGCCTCGGCCGCCTGTCTGCGCGCGATCTGCGCCGACCCCGGGGTGGGCACGGTCCTGTTCCCTATCCCCATGGATTACGGTTCCATCACCGACGGCATGGCCCAGGCCATTGCCACGGTGGCGGCCGAAACCGACACCTTGATCGTGCCGGTCTGGATGAGTCGGCGCCTGGGCGGCGGCTTCCAGTTGCTGGAGACGGCCGGCCTGTTGCCCTTCCTGTCGCTATCGGACGCGATCGCGGCCCTGTCCAAGGCTCTCCCGTGGAAGGCGTCCGCTCGAGAAAGCGCCGCCCCGCCCCAACAGGAGGCAGCCGCGGCCAGCAAGGCTTGCATGCTCAGCGAAGCCGCCGCCAAGTCCCTTCTGCGTGCAGCCGGCCTGCCGATACCTGAAGGGGTGGTGGTCGCCAGCGCCGCGCAGGCGGCCCAGGAAGCCGAGCGCCTGGGTTTTCCCGTGGTGATGAAGGTGGTCAGCGCCCAGATCGCGCACAAGACCGAAGCGGGCGGCGTCAAGCTGGGCATCGCCAGCGCCGGCGCGGCGCAGGATGCCTATGCCGCCATCCACGAGTCCGTCGCGCGCCATCGCCCCGATGCCGCCATCGACGGCATCCTGGTGGAGCGCATGCTGCCGCCAGGCGGCCGCGAGGTGCTGGTCGGCGTGCATCGCGACGCGGCCTTCGGCTTGGTGCTGACCTTTGGCCTGGGCGGCATCTTCGTCGAGACCATCCGCGACGTGGCCCACCGCATGGTACCGCTGTCGCGCGACGACGCGCGTGCGCTGCTCGGCGAGCTCCGCTACGCCGACGTGCTCAAGGGCGTGCGGGGCCAGGCGCCCGCCGACCTTACGGCCCTGGAGGACCTGATCCTTCGGGTATCGGACTTCGCCTGGAGCCACCGCGATGCCTTGCAGGAATTGGAGCTCAACCCGGTCTGGGTCGGCGCCGAAGGACAAGGCGCGACGCCGCTGGACGCGTTGATCGGCTTGCACCCCGGCGCCGACCCTGCCCTGGGGCAACGCCAACCATGAGCGTCGCCGCACTCTTTTTCAAAAACATACTCGCCTAGGACTCGCATGGACTTCTCACTGGACTCCACCCAGATCGAACTGCGCGACTCGCTGCGCCGGTACCTGGCCGCCGAGGTCGCGCCGATCGTCAACCGCTACGAAGCCGAAGCCCGCGTGGTGCCGCAAGACATGGTCCGCGCCATGCGCGACTTCGGCCTGCTGGGCGGCATGCTGCAGGAAAAGGATGGAGGCTATGGCTTGCCCATGACGACCTACGGCATGCTGATCGCCGAGCTGGCGCGCGTCTGGCCATCGCTGCGCAGCATCGTCAGCACCAGCAATCTCGCTGCCTCGGTGCTGAGCGACGGCGGCTCGCCCCATCTCAAGGAAAAATACCTGCCGCGGGTCCTGGCGGGCGACGCGATCGCCAGCTTCGCCCTCAGCGAACCCAACATCGGTTCGGATGCCGCCAACGTCGAAACCCGCGCCGTCCAAACCGCGACCGGCTGGCGGGTCAATGGCCGCAAGCTCTACATCAGCCTGGGCACGGTATGCGAGCTGGGCGTGGTGTTCGTGCAAACCCAGCGGCAAAGCGGCGAACGCGGCGTTTCCTGCCTGCTGTTCGAGCGCGCCATGGCGGGCTTCTCGTCCAGCCCCATCCACAAGATGGGCATGCTGAGCTGCCCGCTGGGCGAACTGCTGTTCGAAGACGTGGAGATCCCGGCGGACAACCTGATCGGCATTGAGGGCAAGGGCTTCGCGCTGGCCAAGAAATACCTCAACATCGGCCGCTGCGTGGTGGCGTTCTCCGCGTTGGGCATTGCCGAGGCCGCTTATGAAGCGGCGGTAAAATACGCCGGCGACCGGGTCCAGTTCGGCCGGCCCATAGGCGGCTTCCAGCTGGTGCAGCATATGATCGCCGACATGATGACGCTGGTCGAGACCTCGCGCCTGCTGTGCTGGCGCGCTGCCGACGCGCTGGACCGCGACGCCGCCGACAGCCAGATGCTATGTTCGATGGCCAAGCGCCACGCCACCGATGCCGTGTTACGCGTGGCGGAACTGTCCATGCAGGTGCATGGCGGCGCGGGCTACACCACGCTTTTCCCGGTCGAGCGTTATTACCGCGACGCCCGCCACCTGAGCATTGCCGAAGGCACCAACCAGATTCAAGCCTTGCTCATGGCGCAGAGCGTATTGGGCATATCCGCCTTGAAATGACCGGCTACGCCAACGCCCCGGCCGGCACCCCACTCAACACCGACATCCTATGCCGCAAATTCTCCCTACCGCGCAACGTGTGCTGCAAGTCTTCGAAGTCTATGCGCGGGAACGCCGTCCCCTGACGAATTCGGAAATGGCGCGTTTTCTCGATCTTGCCGACAGCAGTTGCTCGGACCTGCTCTACACGCTGCGCCAGGCCGGCTATCTGCTGCGCACGCCGAAATCGCGCTACTTCCACCCAACCGGCAGGCTGCTCGACGTGGCGCAAGGCATCTCGGCGGCCGACCCGCTTCAGGCCTTTGCATCCGAAGCCCTGGAGATCCTGACGCGCCAGTCCGGCGAGTCCTCGATGTGCGGCCTCCTCGACGGCAACAAAGTGAAGATCTACGCCAGCCAGGAGAGCCCGCGCGCGTTGCGCTACGTGGTGCAGCCCGGCACCACCTTCGACCTGCAAGTCGCGGCGCTGGGCAAGGCCTTGCTGGGCGAGATGGACGCGACGGAACGCAACGCGCTCATCGACACACTACCGTTCGAGCACGTCACGGCCAGCAGCATCACCAACCCGGATACGTTGCGTGCGCAGATCGAATCGCAGCTGGCCAAGCGCTACTTCAACAGCCGCGACGAGGGCAATGAAGGCGTGTCGGCCGTTGGCATCGCGGGGCGCGTGGGCGGCCAGCTGACGGCGCTGTCCATTGTCGGCCCCACCCACCGCATGGACGCCAACATGGAGAAATACGTCCAGATCATCCTGGACGCGCGGGCCGAGTTCTTCGAGTCTTAAAGCACGCAATCATGGAGTGACGATAGACATGGCTGGTCCTCTGAGCGGATTTACGGTGGTGGAAATGGCCGGCATAGGGCCCGGCCCGTTCTGCGCCATGATGTTGGCGGACATGGGCGCGGACGTGATCCGCATTGACCGGCTGACGCCCGGATTCCTGGGCGGCGGCGGCACCATTATCGACAGGGGCCGCCGCACGATCGCGCTGGACCTCAAGCAGCCTGGCGCGGCCGGCATCGTGTTGCGGCTGCTGGACAAGGCCCACGCCCTGCTCGAAGGGTTCCGCCCGGGCGTCATGGAACGGCTGGGCCTGGGACCCGACGAATGCCTGGCCCGCAATCCGCGGCTGGTATATGGACGCATGACCGGCTGGGGGCAGGACGGCCCGCTGGCGCAGTCGGCCGGGCATGATCTGAACTACATCGCCATCACCGGTGTCCTGCACGCCATGGGGCAGGCCGAGCTGCCGCCCGCGCCGCCGCTGCACCTGGTCGGCGACATGGGCGGCGGCGCCATGATGCTGGCCTTCGGCGTTCTGTGCGGCCTGCTCGAAGCCGGCCGCACCGGCCGGGGCCAGGTGGTGGACGCGGCCATCTGCGACGGCGCCTCCCTGCTGGCCAGCGCCTACCACGGCAAGCTGCAGGATGGCAGCTGGGTCAACCAGCGCCAGTCCAACATGCTGGATGGCGGCGCCCACTTCTACGGCTGCTACACCTGCGCCGACGGCAAGTACGTCTCCATCGGCGCCATCGAACCCCAGTTCTACCGCCTGCTGCTGGAACGCTGCGGCATCGACGACCCGGATTTCCAGCACCAATGGGATCGGGCCCAATGGCCGCAGCTGCGCGCCAAGCTGGCGGGCATCATCGCCGGCAAGACCCGCGAGCAATGGTGCTCCCTGCTCGAAGGCACGGACGCCTGCTTCGCGCCCGTGCTCGACTTCGAGGAAGCGCCGCGACATCACCATCACCAGGCGCGCGGCAGCTTCGTCGAAACCGGCGGCACGGTACACCCCGCCCCCGCGCCGCGCTTGTCGCGCACGCCGGGGCGGGCCGGCGCCGTGCCCAAGCCGGGCGAGCACACGGAAGAACTGCTGGCGGAACTGGGTCTGGCCCAAAACGAGATCCAGGCCTTGCGCGACCGCGGCGCCATCGCCTGACGGGCCCGCGGCAGCTTGCGGCCAGGCTCGCGAGCGCGGCCCGGCCATCACGGGACGCAGACATGGAGAACGATACGATGCAAGTCATCTCTAGCGAGTTCAAGACCCTGCTCTATGCCGTCGAAGGCGGCGTCGCCACCATCACCCTCAACCGCCCTGCTCAGAAAAACGCGCTGGACCTGACCATGCGCGAGGAGCTGGCCCACCTGGTGGACGCAATCCGGCGCGACCGCGGCATTCGCGTCGTGATCCTGGCGGGCGCCGGCGGCGCCTTCTGCTCCGGCGGCGACATCTCCACCATGGGGTCCGGGGGTTCCGCCGAGCAAGCGCGGGAGCGCATGGCCAGCCTGCTCCTGACGATAGAAGGCCTGATCACGCTGGACCGGCCGGTGATCGCGGCAGTGGACGGGCCGGCCTATGGCGCCGGGTTGGGCCTGGCCCTGACCGCCGACCTGATCCTGGCATCGCCGCGCGCGCGCTTTTGCCTGTCGTTCCTGCGGCTGGGGGCCATCCCCGACTGCGCCACGATGTACACGCTGCCGCGCATGGTGGGCCTGCAGCGGGCCAAGGAGCTGGCCTTTTCCACCCGCGAGTTCCAGGCGCAGGAAGCCAAGGAGATGGGCATCGTGTTCGAGATCCAGCCGCAGGAGCTGATCCACGAGCGCGCGCGGCAGATCGCGCTGTCCATGGTCGAACTGCCGATGGCGGCGCTGGCGATCACCAAGCGCGGCTTCAATGCCTCGCTCAACAGTGATCTGCACACCATGCTGGACATGGAGGCGGCAGGCCAGGGCGTGGCGCGTTCCTCCGAGTATCACCGCGAAGCCGCCGCCCGCTTTCTCGACAAGGTGGCGCAGCGCTTCCAATGGCCCGCGGCGAATGCCTGACAGGCCATTGCGCGTCTGATCGGTCACGCAGACCGCGAATCAACCCGGCCCGTCGCTCGCCGCGGCAGACGGGGTCCAACGATGTCGCTGATCGGCATCGGGATACCGTGGGCCGGGGCGCGTTGACGTAAACTCGGCAATCACATCGCCATTCGCCTGGCGGAGGGCCTCGTACCGCATCCCGAGGCCCCTCCCCCGGGCCGCCCCACTCGGCCCACCCCCATGTTCCAACTACGGCAGCTGAAAATCTTCGTCGCGGCAGTGGAAACGTTGAGCTTCACACAGGCCGCCAAGCGCGTACACCTGTCCCAGCCTAGCGTGACGGAACAGATACGGGCGCTTGAAGAAAGCGTCGGCCAGGCGCTGTTCATCCGCCGGAACAATCGGCTGCAACTTACCGCAGCCGGAGAAAAACTGGCTGTTCGCGCGCGCGAGTTGCTTGCCATGGCCGATGATGCCTACCGAGCGGTGCGCGACAACGTGGACGACCCCGGCGGCACGATCCGGGTCGCCGCCCCGCAAACCTTGTGCACCAGCGTACTGCTTCCGAAACTGCTGCACTTTGCAAACATGCATCCCGACGCGCAGGTCGCCGTCCAGGAAAGAAACTCCCTGGCGACGGCGCAGGCAGTGCTCGATGGAACGGCCGACCTCGGCCTGGTGCACGGCTGGCCGGCGCACGACGTCAAGCTGCGGGCGGAAGTCATTGCGCGGGACATGCCCGTGGTCGTTTTTCCCCCTGCCCATCCACTCAGTCACATGGCTGACATCCCCTCGGAGGCGCTTGCGGCGTTTCCACTGGTCGTCACGATGGAAGGGTGCCGGTATCGGGAATACCTGGAAGCCCTGTTGCAGGACGCCCCGGCGCGGCCCCGTATCCGAGGTACCGCTGACGGCGTACCGGCCCTGATGCAGATGGTGGCCGCGGGCCTCGGGGTATCGATCCTGCCACGGATGGCGATGGACCCGGCAGCCGCCGCGGCGCGCGTCCAGTGGCGGCCGTTGTCGGCCACGGGAGAAGGGCTTCCCATCTGTCTTCTCACCCTGGATCGCGCGCCCACGCGCCAGATGGCCGCGTTCATCGAGATGATCCGGCTGGCGGCAACAGGCTCAGACGAGCCGATGCCCGCCATCGACATGCAGCACGGTGCCGGTCGTGTAGCCGTTGCCAAGTAGGAAGACGATGGCATCGGCGATATCGTCGCCGGTGCCGACCCTGCCTACCGGAAGCCGCTCGGCCATCGATGCCAAGAGCGGTTCACTGTCGGCGCCGGCCACATCATTCCAGATCGGCGTGCGGACCCAGCCCGGCGATACCGCATTGATCCGCAATGGCGCAAGCTCGACGGCCATGGCGCGCACGACGCCTTCCAGTGCGGCATTGATCGCCGCCACGGCCACACCCTTCGGCCTGGGCCGGTAGGCGGCGATGCCGGAAGTCAGGGTAATGGATCCGTGCGGCGACATACGCGGAGCGCCATGTCGGGCCAGCAGGATGGGCGCGACGACCTTCGAGCGGATGGCCCGGTCCAGCGCATCCAGCGACAGTTGCGGCAGCAACTCGTAGGCGCCACGTATGTCGGCAGCGGTGCAGACCAGGTGGTCCACCGGACCAGATTCTTCGAACAGCCGCTGCACTTGCGTCTCGCTCGTCACATCCGCCTGATGCAGGCGAGGCGCGCCAAACTCCCGCAGCGCCGCGCGCGCCGCATCGAGCTTGGCGCGGGATCGGCTCACGATCGCCACCTCGCAATGCATGCGCAGCAGCCGCGCGCTGAGGGCCAGCCCCATGCCCGAACTGCCGCCGACGACCACGATGCGTTGTCCCGCAAGACTGTTATCCATGCTCATTTCCTTGAAGACCGTGTTTGGAATATTGGAATGCGCGATGGTGGCGCGACGCGCGGCCGGGTGCCAGAAGGAATGTCCGATCGAGCCATCGGCCCTTCCGATGCGGATCCGCATCTGCGGTATTCTCAAGCCGGTCCGTCCGACGTCATCCGCCATTTCGTCCGACAGCATCAACCGACCGACAAGGGAATCATCATGAACAACCTTTTGCGCGCGCTTATCGTTGCCGCCTCCGCTTGTGCGCTTGCCGCTTGCGCCACTCCGCAGGCCAACGTCCCCATCACCGGCAACACGCACGCGGGCGCAACGTTGAAAGCGGACGTTGCCCGGACCATTTCCATGCAAGCGCAAATACAATCGAATTGCCAAAAGATCGACGCGATCCAAACCGAGGTCGTGAAGATCAATCCGGTCGGCACCGGCAATTCGGCCGCGTCCCGGCAGTACGGAAGCGTCGATGAACGCTGGATCGTGCAGCTGTGCGACCAGCAGATTCCGTTCAAGGTGACCTTGACACCGGATGGCCAAGGCGGAACGTTCTTTTCCACGTCGCGAGACAAGTAGCAGTACCAAACACCGAACCCGTCGGTTCGGCTTTCATGCAGGAATTTATTCAATGAGCAGCATTTTTCCCGGCGATATGTGGGCCGTGGGCGAAACCCGCGTCAACGGTTTGTCGGTCATCATTCGTTTCCGTACCGGGCTGCCCTCGGCGCCTGATCGCCAGATCCATGAGAACCTGATCATCATCTCGTGGCCCTATGCCGGCATCGAGTCCGGCATGCCCAATGACGAAGACAAGCAGCACACCAATCGCTTTGAAGAAGCCATCGAGCAAGGCTTCGAGAACTCCGATGTGGGTGTGCAGGTGGCGTGCCTGACAGGCAATCACGTGAAGGAGTGGCGTTACTACACCAAAGACGTCGAAGCCTTCCTCGACGCGTTCAACGCCTGCCTGGCGGGACATCCGGTCTATCCCCTCAACCTGCGCATGTTCAAGGACCCGGATTGGAATGCCCTGTCGGAATTACAGCCTGAAGGCTCTGAACAGGTGCATTGAAGGTCGTTCGCCCCCCCATCGGATCGGCGCCAGAGACGGAAATGGCCCTCTGCGCGGCGGTCCAGCCCTCTCCCGCCGTCACCGCCGCGCGGCCGTCGGATCGCCCATCGATTCCCGTTGCGCCGTCAGCAGCGCATCGCTTTGGTCGATACGTATGGCGCCGATCCGCGGGAACTCGAAATCGATGATGATGTACAGCGCGGCGGTCATGACGATCGCGTAGATGATCTGGTGGAACCAGGTGTCCCGCTTGGCATCCGCCAGGTTCACGCCGATCAGGCAAGCGCAGATCAAGGCCAGGAATCCCAGGAACAGGTACGTCATGGCGGGCGGATGGACTTTCTGCGCAACGATCTGCGCCGTGGATACGTCGAACATGTCGTTGACGGCACCGATGTAGGACGCGGCAAAGGGCGGCACGGCGTTCTGGGCGGCGGCAATGGACGTCCGCCAGATCTGCTTCTGGATGTCCCCGACTTTCGCCGCGATCGCGTCGCGCCCGTCCAGATCCGCCACGTGCCGGTAATAGTTGATCCGCTCGTCCACATACTGCCTGAACTGTTCGCGCAAGGCGGGTTGATCGCCGGCGCTGAGCAGGTCGATGCGCAACCACGCGGTGCCGATGGCGTTCACCTCCGCCACCAGCAGATTCCGGCGGTCGGCCATCCGTTGCGCGGCGCCGGAGAATGTGAACGCGATCAACAGGCCCAGCAACGCGAAGACGGACGCTTCGATGGCGGCGGATCCCGC
>NZ_DBHKZA010000031.1:24272-55724 GCF_057314935.1 Achromobacter sp. | reverse complement strand
CGATCAACAGGCCCAGCAACGCGAAGACGGACGCTTCGATGGCGGCGGATCCCGCTGTGCCCTTGTCTTGCGCGCCGCTATGGCGGCCCAGCGCCCGGCCGATGCGGATCGCCCCCAGCAACAGGAAGAAGAAAGCGACCGATGCCGCCGCAAGAACAAATGAATAGTTCAAGGTGCCACCTTGCGCTTAGCCTGCGTTGATCGGGGTTGTTGCAAAAGCGGAAACTGGGTTGCCTTATTCTGACTGCCTGCCCGCGAACCAGCGCAAATAGGGGTTGTCGCCCCGGACCGCTTCCAACTGCGCGGCGTTGCGCGCCCACCCCTCGCGATCGCCTTCATACGCGGCCAGGGCGCTTCGGTAGAACAGGTCCATCACGTTGCGCTCGCGATCGATTTCCCGCGACATCTCCTCGCCCACCGCCGCCAGCGGCGGCGGCCCTCGCTCGACCAGCAACGCCGGCAACGTGCGCGCGACTTCACGCGGCCGCACCCAAGTGGCGTACTCGATGGCCGGCCGGTTGTCGGTGACCGCGGGCGTCTGGCCGGCAAAGCGCGCCAAGCCATCGCGGTCGGTCACCCAGGTCGCCAACAACGCCGCCGGCGACGCGACGCCGACCTCGGCCAGCGCCTTGCGTACCTCCGGTTCCGAAAACCGGGCGGCGATGCGGGCCGGATCCAAAGGCAGCGGGGCCATCGAACCCACCATCAGCATTTCGTGGAATTCGGTGGTCCACAACGACGCGTGCGGGAACACGTTGATGAAGCTGGCCACCAGCGCGCGGGTGTCCTCCAGGTTCTGCGTCGGCAGCGGCAGCCACTGCGCAACGATGCCTTGGGAATTCAACCGGGCCGCCGCCAGGGAATAGAAATCCTGCGAATACAGGTTCACCACGCCTGCGGCCGACGGCGGCGGCGGCTCCAGCGTGATGAGGTCGTAGCGTTCGGCGCTGCCCAGCAGCTCCCGGCGCCCGTCTTTCAGCCGCACGTCCAAGCCGGGGTCTTGCGACGCCCCGTAGCTGCCCTTGAACAGTGGCGCGGCGTGGAGCACACCCGGCAGCAATTCCGCCACGACCCGGCGCTCCAGCCCCGGGTAGCGCGACAGAGCGCCTGCCGTGATGCCGGTCCCGTAGCCGATCACCATCGCGGAGCGCGGCTCGCCCGCGTGGACGATCAACGGCAGGAGCGCTTGCAGGCGCATATAGCGAAGCGACGGCATGGCGTCGCCGGAGTTGGAAACGCCCTGGATGTACAGCCGGTGAAAGCGCCGGTCGCCCTTGCCCTGTTCGACGACCGCGACCGTGCCGCCATGGTTTTCCTCGTAGAAGACCAGGCTGCCCCCTTGGGCGCCCGGCAGCAGGCGCGCCAGGTGATCGACGGGAATGGCAACGCCCAGGATGACGGCCGCGCCCACGAATGCCGCCCCGATGCCCTTTGCCACCGGCGAGGGCGGCTGGGCGCGCCAAATCGCCGCCGCGCCCACGCAGCAGGCAACGACAGTCAGTAGCGCCAGGCTGCGCACGGTGCCAAGATAAGGCAACAGCAGGAACCCCGTCAGGGCCGTTCCCGCGATGCCGCCCAGGGTGTTGAAGGCCAGCACGGCGCCGGCGCCCTGCCCGCGGCGAGCCGGCGGCACGGCAATACGCAATACGGCCGGAAAGGCCGCCCCCAGCAGCAGCGTGGGCAAGAGCACTACCGCGCCTGCCGCGACGGCAAACCGTCCGCTCATGCCGGCCAGATTGTTCTCGGTCCAGCGCAACAGGGACGCTTCGGCCAGGCTTTGGGCGGTGATCAGCCAGCGCCCCAATAACGCGGCCTCCACCAGCGCGATCAAGCCGGCGCCGGCCACCAGAAGCCCGAACACGCGCCAGGGGTCGCCCAGCAGGCGTTCGCACCGCGCGTATAGCGCCGCCCCGATCGCCAGGCCGCTCAGATATACCGCCAGCACGATAGAGAACGCGAAGGCCCGCGTGCTCATGAACGGTACGACCATTTGGGACCACAGCACTTCATAGCCCATCGCGACCGCGCCCGCGGCAGCGTACAGGCCAAGCGCCGCCCGGGCATCGCGAGACAAGGCCAGCGCCGGCGCTTTCGTGTCTGGCGGCGGTGTTTCGGCGGCCATGGGCCGGTTCTGCCGGTCCAGCGCCCACGCGCCCAGCGCCGCCGCCAGATTCAGGCCGGCCGCCGCCCAGGCGGTGCCGCGCACGCCCAGCGCGGGGATAAGAAAGAACGCGGGCAGCAACGCGCCGATGATCGCGCCGCCCGTGTTGGCGGCATAGAGCGTGGCGCCCGCCCGGCCGACCCGTCCCGCGCCTGTCGCGCGCAGCAGCACGGGCAGCGTGCCGCCCATGAAAAAGGGTGCAATACCCACGACCAGGACGATGGCAAGCCAGGCCAGCAAGGCGCTGAACGCCTCGCCGCGCGCAAAGGCCGGCGCGCCAAGCGCCAGCACGGCGGTCACGCCTACGCCCAGGACGGCGATGGCCAGTTCTATCGCCGCGTAGAACAGGAACGGCCTGGCAGACGCGTCCGCCCGGCGTCCCAGCACCCAGCTGCCTGCCGCCAGGCCCAAAAAGAAAGCGCCGACCGCCACCGCGATCGCGTGCACTTCAACCCCGACGATCAGCGACAGTTGTTTGATCCACAGAATCTGGAAAATCAATGAGGCCACGCCGGACAAAGCCAACAGCGCAGCCGCCGGCCATAACGTCGAGCGGGCATGCGAGGCCGCGCCTGCCGCAGGGATGGCCGCCATCGGTCGCGCGGATGCATTCATGGTGTTGCCCTCTTGTCGGTCCAACCAATTACCCGGGGCGGACGCGGCCGCCAAGCCGCGCCCGCCCCTTACCGCTTACTTGCCCTGCTTCTTCGCTTGCTGCGCGAAGTACTCGTCGATCTTCTTGTCCACTTCCTTCTGCACCTGGTCGGTACTGAAGCTGGGCGGATTCTGGCTGGGCGGCCAATCGATGAAGGTCTGCAGGAACTCGCCAGCCTTGGCCGAGCCGATGAAGGCCAGATACGCGTTTTTCGTCAGCCAGTCGTTGTACTGGTCGGAGACGATGTCGGCGCGTTCGTAAGGATCCATGCGCAGGTTGAACACCTTGGGCACCCGCAAGCACACGAACGGTTCCTTCCACACGGCAAACCCGCCTGGCGCCTTCTGTTCGCAAAACACGACCTTCCAGTTCTCGAACCGCATGGCGACCAGCAGGCCGTCATCGTTGAAGTAATAGAAGTCTTCGCGCGCGCTCTTGTCGCTCTTGCCCGTCAGGTAGCCCAGCTGGTTGTAGCCGTCCAGATGCACCTTGAAGTCCCGGTTGGCGCCATCGGGCCGCCAGCCCTTGAGCAGCCGTTCCTTCACCCCATCGTCGCCTGCCGCGGCCAACAGCGTCGGGAACCAGTCCAGGCCCGAGACGATGTCGTTCTTGACGGTGCCGGGCTCGATATGGCCCGGCCATCGGATCATCGCGGGCACGCGGAAGGCGCCTTCCCAGTTGGTGTCTTTCTCGCTGCGGAACGGCGTCGTGGCGGCATCCGGCCAACTGAACTGGTTGGGCCCGTTGTCCGTCGTGTAGATCACGATGGTGTCTTTGGCGATGCCCAGGTCATCCAGCTTTTTCAGCAGCTTGCCGACATCCTGGTCGTGCTCCCACATGCCGTCGGCGTAGTCATTGCCGGGCATGCCGCTCTTGCCCTGGTGCTCGGGGCGGATATGGGTGAACAAGTGCATGCGGGTGGTGTTCATCCACACGAAGAAGGGCTTGTCCGACTTTCCGTGCTTGTCCAGGTAGTCCAGCGCCGCGCCCACGGTTTCGTCGTCGATGGTTTCCATGCGTTTGGTCGTCAACGCGCCGGTATCTTCGATCTTGCCGTCGGCCGACGCCTTGATCACGCCACGCGGCATATAGGCTTTGATGGCCGGGTCAGTGGGATTCTTCGGAAAGTACGGGCGCTCGGGCTCCTCTTCGGCATTCAAGTGATAGAGGTTGCCGAAGAATTCGTCGAATCCATGCTTGGTGGGCAGGTATTCGTCGCGGTCGCCCAGGTGGTTCTTACCGAACTGCGCCGTGCTGTAGCCCTGTCCTTTCAAGGCTTGGGCGATGGTGATGTCGCGGTCCTGCAACCCCACTGGCGCGCCCGGGATTCCCACTTTGGACAAACCGGTGCGCCGCGCGGACTGCCCGGTGATGAACGTGGACCGGCCTGCGGTGCAGCTGTTCTCGGCGTAGTAGTCGGTGAATATCGCTCCTTCGGTGGCGATGCGGTCGATATTGGGCGTCCTGTAGCCCACGACCCCACGCGTATACGCGCTGATGTTGCCCTGTCCAACGTCATCGCCGAAGATGACAAGGATGTTCGGCTTTTTTCCTGTCGTTTGCCCCGGAGGGCTGGACTGGGCATTTTGGGCTTGCGCAAAGGCGCCACCCATCACCGCAAGTCCGCTCGCGGCCACCAGCGCCGCTCCCAACCATCGTCTTGCTTTCATGACTGCTCTCCTCGCCCACAAGGGCCATGTACTCCCAAGTCACGCTTGCTCAAGGCTTTTCAAACGCGTAGATCCGTTTCCACTCCGTCTTCATGTCCACGACCGTCCATCCGCTGCGCTGTGCTTCGTCCAGCGCTCGGTCCAACCGCCCGACGCTCGAGTCCCGGTCATAGGCCCATTCCCGCTGCGCGTCGGTGTGATGGACGATGCCGGCAAAGCGCTTGCCCGCGCCAGCCGCCGTCCACTGCAGCATCTGCAGGTCGCCGTCGGAATTGCCGAAGGCCAGCAACGGCCGGCGGCCGATATAGCGCTGGATGGCCACCGGCTTGCCCGGGCCGTCGTCGTTGAAATCAAGTTTGCCCTGGCGCCAGAGCACCGGCTTGCCGTCGCGCATTTCAAAGGTGGTGGCAAAGCCGCTGCCGATGACCTGCTCGGGCGGCACGCCATAGGCGGTCTGCGACCACGGCCGCATGAACTCGGTTTCGCCGCCCGACACGATGTAGGTCTTGAAGCCGTTCGCGCGCAAGTAATCCAGCAATTCGCGCATCGGCACGTAGGTCATCGAGGTGTAGGGCTGGTTGAAGCGCGGATGCCGCGCCGTAGCGGTCCACTGCGTCACGCTTTGCGTGAAGTCATCCACGGTCATGCCGGTATGCGTGGCGCCCACGATCTTCAACAGGCCGGCCTGCCCCGCTTTGGCCAGCGTCGCCTTGTCGCCTTCGATGACGGCCTTGAATGGCTGGCGCTTCGCCCATTCGGGATGTTGCGGCGCCATCTCCTTGACGCGGTCCAGCGCGAACAGCATTTGGAAATACAAGGGCTGCTCGGACCACAGGGTGCCGTCGTTGTCGAAGACCGCGATCCGGTCTTCAGCCGCGACGAAGTCGGGGCCTCCGGGCTGCGTCACCGTACGCACGAATTCCACGATGGCGGTGCGCGACGGCCCCTCGTTCCAGGACGGCAGAACGGCCTGCGGCGCGGCCGCCTTCTGCGGCGCCGCGCATGCCGCCAGCAGCAGCGTGGCCGCGGCGGTCGCCAGCCACGACGCCCAGCGTCCTTGCGCCCGATTCGTCATTCCCTTCATCATTGACTCCCCTTGCGCATGGTGCGCGGTCGCTTTCCACCCGGCTGGACCGGATTCAATTCGTCTGGCAACGCATAAGCGGAAGTGGGCGTATTCCGCGCCCGCCACACTCGCCGCCAATTCACCGATTCCGACGCCAATCTGGCACGCCATGCCGAACCCGCTCGGGGTCCGCCGTAGGCGTCCTGCAGCACGGCCGATGCCGCCTGCCGTGGGGCCTTGCCCAGCGGCGCTACGGCGGCGCGCAAGTCCTGGGCGCCCGCCGCCAGGCGCAACCAGCGATAGAACGCGCCCAGGCCCGCCGCCGGCTGGCGGATGTCGCGCTGGAAGGCACGCCAGTGCCACGCCTCGCTTGCGCGCCTTGCCGCCGCCGCGCACGTCACGCGCACGCGCAGCGCTGCCGCAATACGCCGCCACCAGGGCCACGTCAGCCATAACGCAACGCCTGCCAGCGCCAGGCCCGCCCCCCACGCCAGCCACGCCGCCGGAATGACCCATCGAAGCCCGTGACGCAAGCGGGCCAGGTCTTCGGCCAATGAAAAAGGCGGCGCCGCCGCCGGCGCGGCTGCCACCGTGAATTCGCGGCCTGGCAATTCCGACTGGGCGGGCTGGCCTGTCGCCCCATCGCGCCACCGCACGGTGATGGGCGGCAGGCTGAAGGTGCCGGCCTGCTGCGCGACGTAGTCGGCGCGGTCGACGCGCTGCCCGCCCGTGAAGCGGCCGCGGCCGTCGTCCAGGGTGGTCACCTCCGGTTCGCGCGGGTAGCGTTTGAATCCAGGCAGGTCGGGCAACGGCACGGCCGGCAGCAGCATCGCCTGGACGCCTTCGGCCCGCTGCGTGACGGACCGGGTGATGCGCCCGCCCACGATCAACGGGTCGGGCGCTATCGAGAAGTCCTGAGTCACCGCCATCTTGCCTGCGGCCAATGCCGGCCCTTGGCCGGCGGCCGGCGCCAGCACCTCGAACGAAAGGGGCTGGCTGGCGCCTGCCGCCACCTGGCCGCCGGGGCCCACTTTCGCCGTCACGGCCAAGGCAGGCACTTGCAATGAGCCCGCCGCCGTCGGGCTCAGCACATAGGTGTACCGCAAGCCGCTATAGGAGACGCCGGCGACGGTATCGCGCAGCAGTTCGCCCTCGCCTTGCGGCGGCGTCACCATGGCTCCGGCGATATCCAGCGGCGGCAGGACGGGTGGCTGCGTGAACCAGGTCGGTGTCAGGACGTCGAGTTGCAGTTGCAGCGTCGCGCCGACCTGCACGTGCGCCGGCGCCTGCAACGTCGCCGTGACGCGCAGGGAAGGCGCGCCCTGTTTGCCGGCGTCGCCCTGTGCGCCCGCGCCGCCGTGCAGGCCCAGCGCCACCACGCAAAACATCACGTAAGCGCGGATCATGGACGCCCTCCCGCCGCCGCGTCTTCCACGGCGAACCTGCCGCGCAAAAAGCGCGTCGGCGACAAGGTCAGGTTGCGCAGCCACGCCTCTTCGGACGTCGCCTGCGCGGCGGGCACGGCAACCATCTGGCCGGCCTTGGCGGTCTTGTCCGCGATCGTCTGGTCGGGCGGCTCGGCCTGATCGCCTTGCTGCTCCTGACCCATCGCGGCCAGCAAGCGTTCGACGATGCCCCGGTTCACGGTTGCCGCCTCCCACCCGGGCGACAAGGCCAATGCGCGGTCATAGGCCGCCAGGGCGGCGTCATACTGCCGGAGCCGCGTCTGGGTGTTGGCTACGTAGAACAGGCCTTCCGGCGTTTCCAGCTTTGAAAACGCCTTCAATGCGTCGACATAGTCGCCTGCCTGGTAGGCGGCCCGCCCCTTCCAGTATGGATCGGTGAAAAGCTTGGCGGCCTCGTCATAGCGGCCGCGGTCGAACGCGATACGACCCTGCTGATCCGCCGTGAAGAACGCGTCGGCAAGCGGATTCGCCCGCGTCTCGGCCGGCGCGCCCAGGGTCACGGCGATCAGCAGCGCCGCCGTCCACGCGACGTTCCAGCCCCGCCGCACGGCCAGCAAGGCCAACAAGGCGAGGGGCCAGCAGAGCCAATAGCCGGCGTCCTTCCAATGAACGGAACCGGATTGCGCATCCTGCACGGCCTGGAAATGCTGTTGGGCGTGCAGCGTGATCCAGTCCAGGTCGTCGGGGCTGGCCGTCAGGCTGCCCAAAGGCGCCCCTGCCGCACGCGCCAGATTCTGCAGCCCGTCCTTGTCCAGGCCCGATTGCCCCACCGCCATCACCAGCACCTGCAAGTCGGCCGCCGCCTGGGCGCGCTGGCGCACGGCATCCAGGCCGCTGGCGTCGGCGCCGTCCGTCAACAGCAGTAAGGTGCCGCCGGCGCGCTCGGCGGCCAGCACCTGCGCGGCCAACGCGATCGAGCCCGCCGCGTCCCTGCCATCCTGGCCGATCAGGTCGGAAACCAGCGCCTGGGTGAACAGGTCCAACAGGTTCGCGTCGTCGGTAGGCGGCAATACCAGATGGCTGGTACCCGCATAGGCGATGAGGCCGGTCTTGGCGCCGGCGCGGCGCGCGGCCAGGTCGCGTATCAGGTGTTTGGCCGCTTCCAGCCGCGTGGGCGGGACATCCGCGCCGTCCATCGACGAGCCCAGCGCGACCGCGACGATCAGGGGCGCCACGTTGTCGAGGAATTCGGGCTGGTCGCGATCCCATGCCGGGCCGGCGGCGGCCACCGAGCCGATGGCCAGGATAAGCGCCAGCGCATCGATCGGACGCGGACCGCGGCTGCCCGGCGAGCGCACCATCAGATAGGGCAGCAAGGCAGGTAAAATCCGGCTGGCGCGCGCCGAGCCATCCCCTTCGCCGCGCCGGATCCACCAGGCTGCCGCCGCCGCCAGCAGGCCCAGCAGCCACCACGGGCGCAAGAAATGAAAGGCGCTCAGGTCGAGGTCCATGCTTGCCCCTCTTCCCTGGCCCGTTTGCCGTGCGGCCCCGCCACCCGGTTGCGCCGCGCCAAGAGCGCGGCAACGCCGTGCCAGGCCGCGAGCAGGCACAGGGCAAGGCCCAGGGGCAGCCAGAAATAGTCGCGTTTGGGCTGATGCCGCAATGTCTTCACCTCCTGCGGCGTAATGCGGTCCAGCGTCGCGTACACGGCTTGCAGGCTGGCCAGGTCTTCGGCCTTGAAGAACTGGCCGCCGGTGGCGCGGGCGATCCCTTGCAGGACGCCGAAGTCGACCCGGTCCTCGCCCGTCGCAGCCGGGTCTCCGATGCCGATGGTATGCACGATGATGTGATGCTCGGCGGCCAGCGCCGCCGCGCGCGCGGGCGGAACGGCGCTTCCGGTGTCGTTGCCGTCGGTCAGCAGGATCAACACCTTCTCCCGTTCGCGGGCGGCGTCCAGCATCCGGATGCCCAGGCCGACGGCATCGCCGATGGCCGTGTTGGGGCCGGCCATCCCCACGGCGGTTCGGTCCAGCAGCAGACGCAGCGCCACATGGTCGCGCGTCAGCGGCGCCTGGGGATACGCGCTTGTGCCGAACACGATCAGGCCCAGCCTGTCGTCGGCCCGCTTGGCGATGAAGTCGGCGACCACCGCCTTGACGGCCCGCCAGCGCGATTCGGGCTGGCCCTGGGCGTTTCGGAAATCGGCGGTATCCATCGACTGCGAGATGTCCACGGCAAGCAGCACGTCGCGCACCGCCTCGGTGTGCGTCAGCGGCGGCTCGACCCATTGCGGGCGCGCCAGCGCCAGCACCAGAAGCAGCCAGACCGCCACATTCAGCCACAGCTGGGCGGGACTGGCCCGCACGCCTGGCCGCGACGGCGACTGCCCCGTCAGGGTGGCAACAGCATCGAAAAACGGCACGCGCAGCGCACTGCGCCGCTGCACGTACGGCGGCAACCAGCGATAGGCGGCCAGCGCCAGCGGCGCAACGGCGAGCAGCCAGGGATATTCAAGCCGCCACATGATGCTTCACCATCCACTCGCGGCTTGCCCGGATCAACCGCGCCAGCCTCGCGCCATCCAGCTGGCGCACCGTCTCGTCCGGCGCGTAAGCCAGCAGTCGCATCAATTCAGGCGTGTCTTCCGGGAAACCTTGCGGGACGGCGCGCGTCAAATGAGCCATCCATTGCTCGCCGCTGAGCGATGCCACGTCGGCGCGTCCCCCCGGCGGCTGCGCCGCCAACGCCGCGCGTTTGAGCAGGCCGGGCAGGCCGCGCGCGGCCAACGGGTCGACGGCGGCATCCTGCGCCAGCTGCCGCAACGCCGTGAGGCCCTGGCGGCGATACAGATTGCGTCGGCGGCGACGCCAAACGACTGTCACGCTCCAGGCGCCGCCTGCCAGCACCAATGCCGCCAGAACGGCCCACCCCCAGGTTTGCGGCCAATAGGAAACGGCTGCCGGCAGCGGCAGCTCGCGCAACTGGTCCAGGCCTGGCAACGCGTCGCTCATCCGCGCGCTCCCCCCGCCTGCGGCGTGGCCGTTGCCGTCGCCTGCTTGCCGAGTTCGCGGCGCAATTGCGGCAATTCGTCTTCCGCCGTGTCGATGGACAGCAACGGTACGCGGCTGCGCCGCAGCAATTCAGCCACTTGACGCAGACGGTCGCTGAAGAAATGGGCAAGCGGCTCGCGTTCGCGCTGCCGGCCGACGGCCACCTCCAGCTGCAGTTTGCCCTGCGTGACGACCAGGCGCCCGCTGGAGGGCAGTTGCTGCGCCATCGGATCGAACACCAGCATCGCCAACACGTCATTGTGTGCGGCAAGCAGACGCAGCGCGCGCAGCGTATCGTCGTCTGCGCCGGCGAAGTCGCTGATGATGCATACCAGGCAGTCATGCGGCGCGTGCGCAAGCGCGCCGCGCAATGCGGTGTTCAGCCCTTCCGCGGCGGCGACATCCGGCTCGCCGGCCGACAAGCCGGCGTTCGCCCGCGCGACCTCGGCCAGCAATGCCCGGACCCGGTCGCGGCTGCGCAACGGCCTGAAGGCCCTGACCCCGCCATCGTCGAACACGAGGCCGCCGACGCGGTCCCCTCCCCGGTAGGCGATCCAGGCGGAAATCGCCGCAAGCCGCGCCGCAACGGCGCATTTGAAGGCGCGCACCGAACCGAAGTACATGCTCATGCGCTGGTCGACGACGATCATCACCGGCCGGTCCCGCTCCTCGGTATAGGCGCGCACGAACGGCTTGCCGTAGCGCAGGGACGCACGCAGGTCCAGCCGCCGCAAATCGTCGCCGGCCACATAGCGGCGCAGCTCGGCGAAGTCCAGCCCGCGGCCCCGCAGCCGCGAACCGTGCGGACCCGCCAGCACGCTGCTCAACGGCTGATTCGCCAAGAACGACAATCCGCTCGCGTCGGCTTCCAGCGCGATCAGTTCCGACAACGGCGGATGGACGGGATGCGGCGTGCGGCTCATGGCAGTCCCTATGCCGGCACGGCGACGACGTCCAGGGCCCGGTCGATGACTTGATCGGGCGTAATCCCATCGGCCACGGCATCGTAGGACAGGTGCAGCCGGTGGCGCAGCACCGCGTGGGCAACCGCGCGCACGTCGTCCGGCGTGCTGAAGTCCGCGTCGGCCAGCCAGGCGTGCGCGCGCGCGGCCCGGTCCAAGGCGATGGCGCCGCGCGGGCTGGCGCCGACCTGGATCCAGCGGCCCAGATCCGCGTCATAGTCGGCGGGCCGGCGCGTGGCGTTCACGAGGTCGACGGTATAGCGGTCGACCGCCGGCGCGACCTGCACCGCGGCCGCCTCGATGCGGCAGGCGAAGAGCGCTTCCTGGGTGATGCGGGCGCCCCCCTCGGCACCATCGCTCGCGCCCGACTTAGGCGGGTCCCGCAGCAGCGCCAGCATGGCCATCTCGTCCTCGGCGCCGGGGTAATCCAGCTTGATCTTCATGAGGAAGCGGTCCATTTGCGCTTCGGGCAAGGGATAGGTGCCTTCCTGCTCGATCGGATTCTGCGTGGCCAGCACCATGAAAAGCGCGGGCATCTTGCGCGTATTGCCGCCGACCGTGATCTGCCTTTCTTCCATCGCCTCCAGCAGAGCCGACTGCACCTTGGCCGGGGCGCGGTTGATTTCATCGGCGAGGATCAGGTTGCCGAACAACGGCCCCGGCTGGAACGCGATGCGATTGCGCCCTTCGGCATCCTGCTGCAGGACATCGGCCCCGGTGATGTCCGAAGGCAGCAGATCCGGGGTGAACTGGATCCGGCTCATGTCCGCCGCCAGATGCGCCGCCAGCGCCTTGACCATGCGCGTCTTGGCCAGCCCCGGCAGGCTTTCAAGCAACACGTGGCCGTCGGCCACCAACGCGATCAGCATCTGGCGTATTACTGCCGCCTGGCCCAGCACCTCCTGAGAAATCGCCGCTTCCAACGCCAGAATTCCATCGCGCTGCGCCATGCTTATCCCTTTGGTCAAATGCGAACGTGTACGACTTGCCGGAATGCCCGGCAAGGGTTCAACGGCTGGCGACTTTTCCGGGGCGGGCTTGCGCCTGCTTCCACTGCTCGGGGGTCATCACCGTGCGAAAGCCCAGGTGCGACATCCCGTTCAAGGGATCCGTGCCTCGACGGGCGCTGGCCCGGTAGCTGATGCAGTACGTGTCGCTGCAAAGGAAGGAGCCGCCGCGCGTCACGCGCTTGGGCGCGGAAGCGGGGACGTTCCCGTCATCGGGGTCGAAGCTGTCGGCGGGCCCGGCAGGATCCTGCGGCGGCTGACGATATTGGGCCTGGATGCGGAACGCGTCGGCGCGATACCAGTCGGCGGTCCACTGCCAGACATTGCCCGCCATGTCGTAGAGGCCATAGGCGTTCGGGGGGAACGTGCCGACGGGGGTCGTGCCGACCTGGATCTTCTCGTCCTTGACCACCGGGAACGGCTGTTGCTGCTGCGTATCCCAGATGTTCGCCATGGGCTTGCCTTGCGGGCTGAGCTCATTGCCCCAGGCGTACGTTGCCTGCTCCAGCCCGCCGCGGGCGGCGAACTCCCATTCCGCTTCCGTCGGCAGACGCTTGCCTGCCCATTTGGCATAGGCTTGCGCATCCTCGTACGACACCTGGACGACAGGATGGTCGTCCTTGCCGTCGATGCCGCTGCCCGGGCCCTGCGGATGGCGCCAACTGGCGCCGGGGACGAACCGCCACCAACGCGAGTAATCGCGCAACGACACCTCGGACTCGGTGCCGACGAATACCATGGCTCCCGGCACAAGCAGGGTGTCGTCCGGCCGGGGGGTGCCCGGGGGAAGCTGGACCTTCAGGTCTTCCCAGCGCGGCTTCTGTTCGGCCGTGGTGACATAGCCCGTGGCCTCGACGAAACGGCGGAACTCGGCGTTCGTGACGTCGTGGGTATCCATCCAGAAGCCGCTCACCCGCACGCTATGCGGGGGCACTTCGTTAGGCTGCGAAAGCTTATGGTTATTGCCCATAAGAAACTCCGCAGCAGGAATCCATGCCATGCCGGCCGGCCCCTGCTTGCCGTCGCCAAGCGTGACCACAGGGGCCACGGGTTTCGGGGCGAGGCTGACACCCGCGACATAGGCGCCCAGCGCACTGGCGCCAAGAAGGACGCCTGCCACTGCCAATCCAACTTTCAGTTGCTGCTTCACGTGCCCCTCCGTACTGCTTTGGAAACGAAACGGCGCGCCAATTCAATGGCGCATGGGTATCACGAATTGCTTGTCACGCTGAAACGGGAATGCATTCGGCTCAGGCCGAAAGAGCCTTCGAAAACGCGTCACGCTGTTTGGCCGGGATCGGGGTCAAATAAATGATCCGGTTGTATTCCATATTGCTTTATCTTCCGCCGCATGTCGACAAGAATGATCTGCAGTTCCTGGCGACGTAAATATTTTTTTCATGTTCTGCATAATCAAAAGCTCACCGCCAGCCCCACCGAGAAGCCTGACACGTTGGTACCGAACACATATCGGCCGACCAGGCGTGTGCGGGTAATGAAAACGTCATAGGCGCTTGAGTCCAGCTCAAGTCCCGCGCCAAGCGAGGTGAGCCGGTCAAAACCCAGGATGCCGCGCTGGTCCCCCAGGAATTCCGAATGCGTGAACTCCAGTACGTATCGCAACGGGCGCTGCAGCAACATGGCGCCTGTAGGCGCCCGGTACCGGGCCCAGAGATTGGCCGACTGCGCCGTTGCGCGCCCTTGTACCGCCGCCGAACTGTCAAAACTCTTCAAGCGCATATCCGAATACCGGAGCTCCACATCGACTTCATAACCAGGCCGGTAGTGCTCGTAATCCAGCATCAGAGAGCCCCCCAGGCCGTAGGCGTTGAGTGAGCCTTTATCCAGGAAATCGATATCCCGGCCGGTCTGCCTCCCGACGTACCAACTTGCGGCGCGCAAGTCGCTCGTGACGTTGCCCAGCGCGAAGTTGAAAATCGGGCGCAGCTTCAGTTCATCAGTCAGCTTGAAGTCCCACCCGATCCCCCCTGTCGCGGAAACGCTATTCCACTTGGCAGGAATGCGCCGCTCCTCCGTCCCCTGGCTGGCGATAAACGTCGGATCGTAACGACTGCCGGCCAGGACACCTTCAAGGTAGACGGGAAATGATTTTGAAACCGTGTCCCCACCCCCTAATTGCGTCATGTAGAAGTCGGTCGATCCGCTCGTCGATCCCCCGCCCGCGCCGATATTCAACGAGCTGGTGGTGATATCGGGGACGATGGAAAACGACATCAATGCCAGGACGCCGTTAGCGCGCTTTTGCAGATCGTCCTGCGTCAGTCGCAAGCCCTGCTGCGCAAGCGCCGACGACGCCAGGCCGCAACCCAAGGCGCCCAAGACCCAACCAACCCTGCGCTTGACGGTGATCGATGGCGGCGACACGGCAGTCTCCCAAGGGGGTTGTCGTCGGCCTACGCGACGGCGACGTCCTGCGGGTTGGCACTGAGGCCCGCCGCGGAGTTCGTCAAATTGCGGAACGGCGTCAGCATTTCAATCTCCTCGTTGCGGCGTCGCCGCGTCGGCCCAGAAAGTCACCCTGTCTCGCCCCGATTTTTTCGAGGCGTACAGCGCTTCGTCCGCACGCTGGAGTACCGAATCCAAGTCGGCGCCGTCCTTGGGCCACCGGGCAATGCCGACCGACGCGGTCACCTTGCCCACGCCCTCCGGCATGGCGTGCGCGGACAAGGCAGCGCGAATGCGCTCGGCGACGTCACGCGCGACTTCAGCGGAGTCAGAGGGCAGCAGCGCGATGAACTCCTCGCCCCCTACCCGGTACGGCGTATCCTGATCACGCAGGCTATGGCGCAGGACGTCCGCCACGGCGATCAACACCTGATCCCCGCAGGCGTGTCCGAACGTGTCGTTGATCCGCTTGAAATGGTCCAGATCGAGCGCAATGACCGCCACGGCGACGGCGTCCGTCTTGAAATCCGCCAATGCGTCGTCCAATGCCCTGCGGTTCATCAGCCCGGTCAAAGGATCCGTCATTGACTGAAGGTTCAGGCGCTTCATCTGCTGGTGGTGATGCTCTAGCGAGACTTCCACGGCGCCGCGCAAGGTATCCGCCTCGGCGTACCAGGCATTGAGGCGCCCCAGGTCCTCCCTTTTGCCTTGCCCGGCGGCCAACGCCCGGCTCAGGCGGGACAACGGCGAGGCAATCGCGTAGGCCAGCGCGCTGACCGCCAGCAGCATGAACAGAACGACGGGGGCCGCGGAACGCAGCGCATCCGCAAGCAGCCCACGCACGGGCAACAGGGCCTGATCCAGGGGCCGTTGCGTCACGATGGCCCAATTCCCCTTGGCGACCGGCGCATAGCCGGTCAGCAAGGTGCCGCCGTCGTCCGCCACCAGCGGCGCGGCCCAGGCATGCGCAGAATGAGACAAGCCCTTCAAATTCGACGGCAGCGACTCCGCCTGCTGTCGGTACAGGACGTCGCCCGTCCTGTTCACGACGTACACCGCCATACCACTGGCATCGTCCGCCTTGCCCAGCACCTGAGCAATCCCGAGACCATTTCCCAAGGCCACGACCATGGCCAGATAGCCCTGCGGGATTCCTGTGGCGTTATTGACCGGCTCGACGAGCGTCAGCGTCGGGACTGCGGGGTCAACGACCGACACCCACTCGCCCGCCCTCAGCTCGCTGACGCCAAGGTCGGCCAACATGCGGGGGGACTTCCCGCCCGCCTTCGTTGCGCTTGCCTTGACGTTGCCGCCGACATCCGAGAACAGCACGGCGACCGCGCCATCGGCCTGTTGCAGCACTCTTTGCATTTCACCGGCTACTGCCGTCTGGTTGTCCGAATCGGCAGAGACTTTGCTGGCGCTTGCAAGCAACTGGCCATGCATGGCGTGGATATAGAGGTTGACGACGTCGGCCAGCTTGTCCGCATAGGAACGGCTGTACGCCAGCGTGTTCTTGATTGCCTGGGCCTTCTGGACCTGGTAGCTCGCAAAGAGCGCGTAGGCAAAGCCGATGGCGACGCTCAGGACCGCCAGGGTCACCAGCAGCGCCGCAAGCGGGATTCTTCGGGCTGGACGCCGTCCATGCGACGACGCCACGCTCATCGCGTGTCCACGCGCACGCAGGCGCGTCTGCATTTTGGGGCAACGATACAGGCTCTCATTGGTTGAACCTCGCTATGCTGCCCACCGCGCGGCGTACCAAGCGGATGGCAACCGGCGGTCGGGCAGACCCACCGCTCAACAATAGAGGGGCCCGGCAGGCCTAGCAACCGCGCCGGCGATACGCGAAATCCACAATTGATTTAGTCAAAAATTTGTGCAGATATCCGATTTCCGAACCCCGCAAGACCGCGCGTCGGTGGGCAGAACAACGCCCCTGCGAAGGGGCGTGGGAACGGCGTTCATTTGCGGTGGCGCACCCTGGCTCGCGGCACGGAATTGCCGGTGCCGCCAGGCGGCTCCAGGATAGTTGTGCGATGTGTCGTCTCCGCAACAGTGTTGCAATGCAACGCAGGCCCTGCCTGTGCACGCAACCACTGCGCCACCGCCTGCACCGGCGCAGTGGGCGCGCGGCCGGCTGACATGGCCAGGTGGAAGGTGTGGCCGTCGATCGTCGGTCCGAAGGGTTGCACAAGATGGCCGGCTTCCAGTTCGTCGGCGATCAACGCCAGGCTGACCAGCGCGATGCCATGGCCGGCGACGGCAGCCTGTATGGCGTGCCCTTCGTCAGAGAAGCGCAACTCGCTCGCTTGCGGCGGAGGGAGCCGCTGCGCGACCGCGAACCACCGTTCCCAGGTGGGATTCTCGGGCCGAGGCCGCTTCCAATCGAAACGGATCAGCGGCACGCGCGCCAGATCTTCCGGCGTCATGACGCCCAGGCGCGGATTCGCCACAGGGGCAAAGCGGTCGGTGAACAAGGGTTCGGTCGCGAGGCCGGGATACGGCCCGCGGCCGTACCGAATCGCGATATCGACCGCCGTCGATCTCAAGTCGACCAAATCGTCGCTGGCCAGCAGTTGCAAGTCGATGCCGGGGTGCCGGGACCGGAAGTCGCTCATGCGCGGCACCAGCCACTTCACGGTAAAGGCGTTGGTGGCGGAAATGGTGACCTGTGCCCGCGTTCGCTGCTGCATCAACCGTGCCAACGTCGCCTCGAAGGCGTCGAACCCGTCGCGCAGCACCGGGTAAAGCTGCATCCCCGCCTCGTTCAGCGACACCTTGCGCACTTGGCGATCGAAGAGCGCCAGCCCCGTCTGTTCCTCCAGCGCCCGAATCTGGTGGCTGACGGCGGTGGGCGTGACGGACAACTCCTGCGCGGCGGCCTTGAAACTGCCCAGGCGCGCGGCCGCTTCGAAGGCGCGCAGCGCAGAGAGTGGAAGAAACCGGCGTTGCATGCAGAGGTCTGCCTATAGATGAAATTTTCTCTTCTTATAGCTGACAATTGAACCTTTGTCACAATGCGCGTGAATCCCTACATTGAACGCATCGGCCGGCCAATTCCGGGTCGGCTTTCCCAACCGTTATAAATGAAGGAATTCGCATCATGCTGCAACGCGTAAAGACCCAGCCCGACAATTACGAACCCTTCCTGCTGTCGCAGGGCATTCAGTACGGGAATCTGCTCTTCATCTCCGGCCAAGCGGGCGCAGCCGACGACGGAAAGATCGTCGCGGGCGGCTTTCTGGCCCAAGGCGAGCAAGCTTTTTCCAATTTGCGCCGGGCACTGGAAGCCGGCGGTTCCAGCCTGGCCGAGGTGATCAAGGTCACCATCTTCGTGACCGACATGGGGCATTTCGATGACGTCGTGGCGCTGCGGCGCCGCTTCTTCTCGGCCCCCTACCCGGCCGACACGATCGCGGAGATCAAGGCGCTGTACGACCCCGCCGCCATGATCGAGATTGAGGCAATCGCGGCCGTACGCCAGCCGGAGGGCCGCTGACATGAACACGCCCACCGATCGTCATCCAGGCGCTGCGCGCACCGCGCACGCCAGCTTGTTCACGCCGCTTCGGGTGGGACAGGATCTTGGCTTGCCCAACCGTCTGGTCGTGGCGCCCATGACGCGGGTCAGCGCCACGGCCGACGGGCGAGCCACGGCGCAGATGGCCGACTACTACGAAGCCTTCGCCGCCGGCGGCTTCGGCCTGGTGATCACGGAAGGCCTCTACACGGACAAGGCCTTTGCGCAGGGCTACCGCTTCCAACCCGGTCTGGCCGACGACGCGCAGCGCGACGCGTGGCGGACCGTGGTGGACCGCGTGCATGCGCAGGGGGGCCGCATCGTCGCGCAACTCATGCATGCGGGCGCGCTGTCGCAGGGCAATTCCCATCGCATCACGACGAAGGGCCCGTCGGCCGTGTTGCCCGCAGGGCAACAAATGGCCTTCTACCGGGGCGAAGGGCCTTACCGGATGCCCGACGCCATGTCGGCCGACGACATCGCGGAGGCGATCGAAGGTTTCGCGCACGCGGCGCGCAGAGCACAGGAAGCCGGATTCGACGGCGTCGAGATACACGGCGCGAACGGGTATCTGCTGGACCAGTTCCTCACTGCCCACACCAATCTGCGCCAGGATCGCTACGGCGGCAGCCTGGAAAACCGTTTGCGCCTGACGGTGGATGTCATCCAGGCCGTCCGGCGGTCGACGACAGAACCCTTTGTGGTGGGCGTGCGCAGCTCGCAGGGCAAGGTCAACGATTTCACGCACAATTGGGCGGGCAGAGAGGCCGATGCGGCCCTGATCTTCGGCACGCTCGGTGCGCTGCCCATCGATTACCTGCACACGACCGAATTCGAGGCCTGGAGCGCCGCCTTCGGCCAAGCCGGCCCCAGTCTCGCGGCGCTGGCGCGCAGGCAGGTTTCGGTGCCGGTGCTGGCTAACGGTTCGCTGCATGATGCGGCTCGGGCCGACGGCATGATCGCGCGGCAGGAGGCGGACTTCGTGTCATTGGGCCGTGGCGCGCTCACGCACGCCGACTGGCCGATGCGGCTGCGCGCCGGCAAGGAGCACGAGACGTTCGATCGGGGACTGCTGGCGCCGATCGCCGACTTGGCCAATGCGGCGCGTCATCGTTCGGCCCATGCAGAAGCAAAGCAGCCGGCTCCACTCAAAACCTCGACGTCGCCTTGAGCGGTCCGCCCGAGCTGCGCGTTCGATCGGAGGTCACCCCGTCATGCCGCATCCGCAGATCCAGGCCCCCGCGGCTGGCCAATGCGATGCCCACCGCGGCAAGCAGCCTGGATCTTGCGCGCAATGAAAAACCGCCCGGGCCGTTCAGGCTGGGCGGCTTCTCATGCGCGCCGGGCGGACTCCGGGATCAATGGCCCGTGGAGTCGCCTTGGCGGCTGGCTTCAAACAGGAACCACGTGCGCCGTTCGGTCTCGTCGATCCAGTTCTCGATCAGGCTGGAGCTGGCGATGTCGCGGTGCTCGTCGGTGATGTTGTGGGCTTCGCGCAGCGACGCCGCCAGCACTTTGTTGTCTTCGCGCAGCTCAGCCAGCATGTCCAGCGGCTGGACGTAATCGGCGTCGTTGTCCGAAATGCGCTGGGTGCGCGAAATGTGCCCGATCGAACGCAGGGTGGTGCCGCCGATCTTGCGGATGCGCTCCGCGATCGGGTCAGTCATGGCGAACAACTGGTCGCCTTGCTCGTCAAGCAGCAGGTGGTAATCGCGGAAGTGCGGACCGCTGACGTGCCAGTGGAAATTCTTGGTTTTCAGATATAGCGCGAACACGTCGGCCAGTAGCTGGTTCAGTGCGGCGGAGATGTCGCGGGTGGCAGCCGCCGCCAGGTCGGTAGGCGTTGCCAGCGGAAGTTTGCGCCGCTCTTTGAGCGTCTTGGTGGTCTTCTCATTCAGTTTCTTGGCCATGAATTGCCGCTCCTTGGAATGATAGAAAGTACGCAGTCCCGGCATGGCCTGCGCCATGCGAGATACCCCAGGGTAATCCCGCACGCGGCCTTTGCCAATGGCCCGGATCAACTGGCGGCAAGCTGAACGCGTGACGCAGCCCTGCCCCATCAGCCTTTCAGCGCAAACCCGGGCCTGTCGACTGACAACGCACACGCGACGATCCCGTCCATCACGCGGGCCGAGGCGGGCAACATCCCCGGCAGGCGTCGATAGGGGAAACGGCTCCGCCGCCCGGGTGGCGCCCTCCCCGGGAAGGAGTATGCTACGCGCCTTCGTCTCAGCCAGATTCACACCATCGCTATGCGCGGCAATCCCGACGCCAGACAAGGCGCCATCGCGTTGCACGGGTTCTACTTCCTGTATTACGGCCTGCAGGGCGTCAGCATCCCCTTCCTGCCCTTGTGGTTCGCCAGCCGCGGCGTGGATCCCGCCGTCATCGGGCTGATCGTCGCCACCTCTTTCCTGCCCAAGATACTGTCCACGCCGGTCGTGGCCCACCTGGCCGACCAGAGCGGCCGCGCGCACGCGCTGATCGCCTCGGCGCTGGCCGCGTCGCTGGTGCTGTTCATCTGCTATCCGTTTGCCCAAACGGCAGGCTGGATGCTGGCCATCACACTGCTGTTGAACGCGGTATTTCCCGCCGTGCTGCCGCTGATGGACCGCATGGCGATCGCCAGCGGCAGAAAGCAGGGAAACGCCTACACCATCATGCGGGCCTGCGGATCGCTGGGCTTTGCGGCGGTCACCGTCATCGGGGGCTACCTGATCAAGACCTTCGACGCCGACTGGGTAATGTGGCTGTCGATCCTGCTGATCGTGGCCTGCCTGGCTTGCGTGCGGCTGCTGCCGCAAGCCGCGCGCCCCGCCGCCGATGACGCCCCCGCCGAGCGCGTGCGCCTGCCCATGCTGGCGGTGCTGCGTGACCGGCCTCTGCTGATGTGCATCGCGGCGGCGTCGCTGGTGCAGGCCAGCAACGGCTTCCTGTATTCCTATTCCACGCTGTACTGGACGGACAACGGCCTGACGACCGCGCTGATCTCGCTGCTGTGGGTCGTGGGCGTCAGCAGCGAAGTGCTGTTCTTCTTCCTGGCGCCCAAGGTCCTGGCCCGGACCGGCGCGCAATGGCTGATCCTGGCGTCGGCCGTCATGACGGCGATCCGCTGGGCGGGCCTGTCCGCCACCACCGACCCGGCGCTGATCGCCGCACTGCAACTGCTGCAATGCTTCACGCTGGCCGGCAATAACGCCGCGATCATGTGGTACATCACCCGCCATGTGCCCGCCGCGTGCAAGACCTCGGCGATCGCGCTGTACGCGCTGCTGTCGGGCGGCGTGTTCATGTTCGGCAGCATCCAGCTGGGCGGCGCGCTGTACCGCAACTACGCGCCGGGCGGCTTCATCGTGATGGCCGTGTGCGCGCTGTGCGCGGTGCCGCTGGTGTTCTCTTCGGAGAAGCTGCGACGGGTTTCGTAGGATGGGGGAAGCGCAAAAAAGCCCCCGAAGGGGCTTTTCGTCAGCAGCAGCCGATACGTTTCTTGCCGCCGTAGCGCGCGTCCTGGCGCTCGCGGAAGAAAGCCTCGTACGTCATCGGCTCCTGGTCAGGGTGGGTACGCCGCATGTGTTCCACATACGTGTCGTAGTCCGGCACGCCGACCATCAACCGGAGCGTCTGCCCCAGGTAACGGCCGGCGGCGCCGGCGGCTGAACTCATGTTGCCAAACAGCATGCGGCGCCTCCTTGGCGGTCAGTCCGCGCCCGCCGCGGCGGGCAGCGTTTCGTACGGCGTCTCGCGCGAGGTCGGCTTGTTTTCGGCGCGGGCGCGCTGCACCGACTTCAGGCCGAACACCACGATGCTGACCACCACGAACATGAAGATCGCGCACAGGCCGGCGTTGATGTAGTCGTTCATGACCACTCGCGACATCTCGCCCAGCGACTTGGCCGGCGCCAGCACCTTGCCTTCAGCAATGGCCGCGTTGTACTTGGCGGCGTGGGCCAGGAAGCTTACGCGCGGGTCGGCGTCGAACAGCTTCTGCCAGCCGGCCGTCAGCGTGCAAGCCAGCAGCCACAGGGTGGGCAGGATCGTGACCCATGCGTAGCGGTCGCGCTTCATCTTGAACAGCACGACGGTACCCAGCGTCAGCGCAATCGCGGCCAGCATCTGGTTGGCGATGCCGAACAGCGGCCACAAGGTGTTGATGCCGCCCAGCGGATCCACCACGCCCTGGTACAGGAAGTAGCCCCAGGCCGCCACGCACAAGGCGGTGGCGATCAGGTTGGCCGGCAGCGAATCCGTGCGCTTGAGCGACGGGGCAAAGGTGCCCAGCAGGTCTTGCAGCATGAAGCGGCCGGCGCGCGTGCCCGCATCCACCGCGGTCAGGATGAACAGCGCTTCGAACAGGATGGCGAAGTGGTACCAGAAGGCCATCATGCCGGGGCCGCCGATGGCCTGGTGCAGGATGTGCGCCATGCCCACGGCCAGCGTCGGGGCGCCGCCCGCGCGCGAGATGATCGTGCTTTCGCCGACGTCCTTGGCCGTCTGGATCAGGTCTTGCGGCGTCACCACGAAGCCCCAGCTGGACACGACCTGCGCCACCTGGTCCGGCGTGGTGCCGATGACGGCGGCCGGGCTGTTCATGGCGTAGTAGATGCCCGGCTCGATCACGCAAGCCGCCACCAGCGCCATGATCGCCACGAACGATTCCATCAGCATGCCGCCGTAACCGATATAGCGGGCCTGCGTTTCGTTTTCGATCAGCTTGGGCGTGGTGCCCGACGAGATCAGGGCATGGAAGCCCGACACGGCGCCGCAGGCGATGGTGATGAACAGGAACGGGAACAGGTTGCCCGACCAGACCGGGCCGGTGCCGTCCACGAACTGCGTCAGCGCGGGCATCTTCAGTTCAGGCGCCACGACCACGATGCCGATCGCCAGGCCGACGATGGTGCCGATCTTCAAGAAGGTCGACAGGTAGTCGCGCGGCGCCAGCAGCAGCCAGACGGGCAGCACGGCGGCGATGAAGCCGTAGATGATCAGGATCCAGGTCAGGCCCTTGCCGTCGAAGTCGAACATCGGGCCCAGGACCGGATGCGCGGCCACGTCCTGGCCGAACGTGATGGCGGCCATCAGGCCGACGAAGCCGATGATGGAGACTTCGCCGATCTTGCCCGGACGGATGTAGCGCAGGTACACGCCCATGAACAGCGCGATGGGGATGGTGGCCGCGACCGTGAAGGTGCCCCAGGGCGAATGCGTCAGCGCCTTCACCACGATCAGCGCCAGCACGGCTAGGATGATCACCATGATCATGAAAGCGCCGAACAGCGCGATCACGCCGGGGATCTTGCCCAGCTCGGACTTGACCAGGTCGCCCAGCGAACGGCCGTCGCGGCGGGTCGAGATGAAGAGGATCGTGAAGTCCTGCACGGCGCCGGCGAACACCACGCCGGCCAGGATCCACAGCATGCCCGGCAGATAACCCATCTGCGCGGCCAGCACCGGGCCCACCAGGGGGCCGGCGCCGGCGATGGCGGCGAAGTGGTGGCCGAACAGCACGTGCTTGTTGGTGGGCACGTAGTCCAGGCCGTCGTTGTGCTTCCAGGCCGGCGTCATGCGCGAGGCGTCCAGCTGGAAGACGTTCTTCGCGATGAAGCGGCTGTAGTAGCGGTATGCGATCAAATAGACGCACACGGCGGCGATCACCACCCATAGCGCGTTGATGGTCTCCCCTCTGGCCAGCGCCACGGTGCCCAGCGCGAACGCGCCCAGTACCGCAACCGCCAGCCAGACCAGGTGCTGACCCAGTCCCTTACTGCTGGTATGCATAAGTGCTCCTCTTGCCTCCCGCCATGCTTGTGGCGTGAAACGCTTTTTTCGTCTCGCGGAAGGCAGACTCATTGTTGTGGGGTGGCGGGCGCGCACGCGCCCGCACTGCGTCCTGTGGACGCGGGCGTTAGTATTTCGTTTTGCCCCCCCGGCAACAAGCGCGGAACTACGCAAACGAGCTACGTGTTACTACGCAATGCGCCGCAACATAAATCGGTGGGAATCGTAAAATCCGGCACGCGCATGGATCGTTTCCCCGCGACGCCGGCCGTGATGCGCCGCACCAATCGTTAACCGGGCTGAACCCCACAATATGAAGCTGCGCCTGAAAATCCTGCTGCTTGCCGCGGTCCCCCTGCTGGTGGCCGTGGCCGCCATCACGGTGGCTGTCTACGTGCAGGGCCTGCAATTGGCCCAGCGCGAAAAGCAGGTCGTGGAAAGCGCCTGGCTGGCCAGCAAGGAAAGCGAACTGCGCCATTACGTCAGCCTGGCCTACAGCGCCGTCGCCCCCCTGCAGGCGGCGGGCGACGACGAGGCCTCGCGCCAACGGGCGCTGGAACTGCTGGCGCAGATGGAGTTCGGCCACGACGGCTACTTCTTCGTCTACGACCTGCATGGCAAGAACCTCATGCACCCGCGCCAGCCCGAGCTGGTGGGACAAGACCTCTGGAACCTGCGCGACACGCGCGGCCAGGCCGTCATCCAGAACCTGCTGACAGCCGCCCGCCGCGGCGGCCAGCAAGGCGAGGTGGTGCACTACCTCTGGGAGAAGCCCTCCACGCACCAGACCGTGGAGAAGCTCGGCTACGTGGTGGTGCTGGACCGCTGGGGCTGGATGCTGGGCACCGGCATCTATCTGGACGACGTGGAACAGGCCCTGGTGCGCATCGACGCCGCCGCGCAGGCCAACATCCGCAGCATGTTCGCCTGGGTGGCGGGCATTGCGGCCGTCTCCATCCTGGGGGTGGCCGCTTGCGGCCTGGCGTTGAACATCAGCGACCACCGGCAGTCCGACGCCAAGCTGCGCCTGATGGCCCAGCAACTGGTGCGTTCGCAGGAAGACGAACGGGCCCGCCTGTCGCGCGAACTGCACGACGGCATCAGCCAGGTGCTGGTGTCCATCAAGCTGTCATTGGAAGCCGCGCGGGAACGGCTGCGGCAATCGTTGCCGGAACAGCCGCAGGCCCTGGCCCATATCGACCGCCCGCTGGGCGGCGCGCTGGACCGCCTGAACAGCGCCGTGGGCGAAGTGCGGCGCATCTCGCACAACCTGCGCCCCACCCTGCTGGACGACCTGGGCCTGCCCGCGGCGCTGGAGCACCTGGGACGGGAGTTCGCCATTCCCAGCACGGACGGGGCGCCGCCGCTGGCCGTGCGGCTGCGCACCACGGGCCGCCCGGTCAAGCTGCCCGACGCCTACGCCACCGCGCTGTTCCGCGTCACCCAGGAAGCCCTGACCAACGTGATGCGCCATGCGGGCGCCACCCGGGCCGACATGACGCTGGCCTACAGCGCCCACGACCTGCGCCTGACGATTTCAGACGACGGCCGCGGCTTCGACCTCGCCGAGGTCCAGCAAGACCCGCGGCGCGGCATCGGCCTGCGCAACATGCGCGAACGCATGAGCGCGCTATCCGGTAACCTGAGCTTCCATTCCACCGCCCAAGGCACCACCTTGCAGGCCTGGCTGCCCCTGCCGGGCGCGGCGGCCCCTTCCGCGACGACCCAAGCATGACCGACACCCCCGACGCCATCCGACTCCTGCTGGTCGACGACCACCCCCTGGTGCGCGACGGCCTGCGCCTGCGCCTGGAAACCGTGCCGCGCCTGCGCGTGGTGGGCGAAGCCGGCAACGCGCAGGCGGCGCTGGCCTTCCTGGCGGCTTGCCTGGCGCAAGACCCCCAGGGCGACACCCTGCCCCATCTGGTGCTGATGGACCTGAACATGCCGGGCGTGGGCGGGCTGGAACTGACGGCCCTGCTGCACGACCGTTACCCGCAGATCGCGGTGCTGGTGCTGTCCATGCACGACAACCCCGAATACATGGTGCAGGCCGTGAAAGCCGGCGCCCGGGGCTATCTGCTGAAGGACGAGCCCGCCGAAGAGATCGTCACCGCCATCGGCGCCGTCGTGGCGGGACGCAGCTATTTCAGCGCGGCCGCCGCCGTCCGCCTGTCGCAGGCCAGCGCCCCGGCCACGCTGCTGACGCAGCGCGAACGCGACGTGCTGCGCCACATCGCCGACGGCCAGGCCAACAAGCAGATCGCCCTGGCGCTGGGCCTGTCGGTGCGCACGGTCGAGACCCACCGGTTGAACATCAAGCGCAAGCTGGGCATCGACGGGCAGGCTGAACTGATCAAGTATGCCGTGGAGAACCGGGGCGTTTGACCCCAGGGGTTCGCCCCGGGCGCCTGACCCGCCGCCCGCGCTGCGGTAGACTTGCCTGCATTCCGGCGTCCCGACGCCACACGACACAACGCCACGACGAGCGCGCTGCCCCAGGAGTCCCCCATGTCATTGGAAAAGAACTACACCGCCATTCTCGAAGCACTAGGGGAAGACCCGTCCCGCGAAGGGCTGGCCGACACGCCGGCGCGCGCGGCCAAGGCCATGCGCCACCTGTGCCGCGGTTACGGCCAGAACCTGGACGAAATCGTCAACGGCGCGCTCTTCACGTCCGACACCCGCGAAATCGTCCTGGTCAAGAACATCGAGCTCTACTCGCTGTGCGAGCACCACATGCTGCCCTTCATCGGCAAGGCCCACGTGGCCTATCTGCCGGCTGGCCGCGTCCTGGGCTTGTCCAAGGTCGCCCGCATCGTCGAGATGTATGCCCGCCGCCTGCAGATCCAGGAAAACCTCAGCCGCCAGATTGCCGAGGCCGTCCAGACCGTCACCGGCGCGGCCGGCGTGGGGGTCGTGATCGAAGCCCAGCACATGTGCATGATGATGCGCGGCGTGGAAAAGCAGAACTCGTCCATGGTCACTTCGGTGATGCTGGGCGAATTCCACGACAACGCGTCGACCCGGGCCGAATTCCTGAGCCTCATCCGATAGCAGGACACGCCCCCCTTCTTTTGGGGCATATCGCGGGCCCGCCCGCTGCGACGACGATGCCACACAGGGCAGCGCCGGCGCGGCAGGCGGGCCCGGCCGCTTTCGGCGCCCGGCTTTTGGCTCCTACTGATCCAGGCATCTGGTCCTAGCGTTCTGGTCCCATCCGGGCAAACTGGCACTCAGCAAGCCGGCCGCGCCGGGGCGCGGCCGATCCCTTCCGGAGACCACCATGAACGCGATATTCCGCCACATCCGCCGCTGCACCCTTGCCGGCCTGGCCGCCGCGCTGCTGGCCGCACCCGCTTATGCCCAGACCAAGCTGGTGGTCGGATATCAGCTGATCGTGGGCCCGTTCCTGTCCGCCATCGCGGACGGCAGTTTCGATTCCGCATTGAAGGACGCCGGCTACCAGGTCGACTGGCGGCAGTTCACGTCCGGCGGCGATATCTCCACCGCGCTGGCCTCCGGCAACGTGCCGGTCGGCGTCCTGGGATCCACGGGCATCACCTCGGCCGCCACCCGGGGCGTGGACATGCAGCTGTTCTGGGTCCTGGACAACATCGGCAAGTCCGAAGCGCTGGTCGCGCGCAACGGTTCCGGCATCAACAGCACCGCCGACCTGAAGGGCAAGCGCGTCGCCACCCCCTTCGTATCGACCTCCCACTTCCACCTGCTGGTGGGGCTGGAGCAGGTCTGGAAGATCTCGCCGCGCGACGTGCGCATCCTGAACATGCAGCCGCCGCAGATCGTGGCCGCCTGGCAGCGCGGCGACATCGACGCCGCCTATGTCTGGCCGCCCGCGCTGACCGAGATCGCCAAGACCGGCAAGATCATCGCCGACTCCCAGCAGATCGGCGCGGCCAGCGTGCCCACCTTCGACGGCATCGTGGTCGACCGCGCCTGGGCCGCCAAGAACCCGAAATTCATGGCCGCCTTCACCAGCGTGCTGGCCAAGTCCTATGCCGACTACCGCGCCAACGGCGCCAAGTGGACCGCCGAGTCCCCGCAGGTCAAAGGCATCGTGCGCCTGATCGGCGGCAAGCCCGACGACGTCGTCGAAGCGCTGGGCCTGCTGGTGTTCCCCACCGCGCAGGAACAGGCCTCGAACGAATGGCTGGGCGGCGGCAAGGAATCGGGCGCGGCGCGGGCCTTCGCGGCCAGCGCCACCTTCCTGAAGGACCAGAAGCAGATCGACCGCGCCTTGGGCGACTACAGCCCGCACGTCACGGACCAGTACGCGAAAGCCGCGGCCAAGTAAAAGGCCCGGCGCGCCACAAGGGGAGCCCGCATGACCATGCCGTCCACCTCCGCCGCGCAGCGCCTCTGCGCGGAACAAGTCAGCGTCACCTATCCCGGCCTGCACGACAGCGGGCCGGTGGTTGCGCTGCAGAACGTCAACCTGACCATCCAGCCTGGCGAATTCGTCGTCGCGCTGGGCGCCTCGGGCTGCGGCAAGACCACCTTGCTGAGCCTGCTGGCCGGGTTCCTGTCGCCCACCGAGGGCGAAATCACGCTGGGTGGCCGCCCGATCGTGGGGCCGGGCGCCGACCGCGGCGTCGTCTTCCAGAAGCACGCCCTGCTGCCCTGGCTGAACGTGCTGGAGAACACGGAGTTCGGCCTGAAACTGCAAGGCGTGGACAAGGCGACGCGCCGCGCCCGGGCCCGCCGCAACCTGGAACTGGTGGGCCTGCAGGACTTCCATCGCCATATGATCTATCAACTGTCGGGCGGCATGCAGCAACGCGTGGGCATCGCGCGCGCGCTGACCTGCGACCCCGCCATGCTGCTGATGGACGAACCCATGGCGGCGCTGGACGCGCTCACGCGCGAGACCATCCAGGAGCTGCTGCTGGATATCTGGCGCCAGACCAGCAAGATGTTCTTCTTCATCACCCACAGCGTGGAAGAGGCGCTCTTCCTGGGTTCGCGGCTGATCGTCATGTCGCCTCGCCCGGGCCGCATCACGCACACCTTCACGCCGGACTTCAACCGGCGCTACCTGGAGACCCGCGATGGCCGTGGCATCAAATCCAGTCCCGACTTCATCGCCATGCGCGAACAAGTCCTTGGCATCATCTACGGCGACGAGCGCGCCGCCGCCTCGCCCGAAGCCGTCCATGTCTAGGAGCCGGTCGGGGCACAAGCCCGCGACGCCAGGCACGGTCTACGGCGCCCCGGGCGCGGGTTACAGCGGGCACATCAGCCTCTTGACCAGCCTGGCGTTGATCGCCCTGTGGTTCCTCGTGACCAGCGCGGGCTGGGTGCGGCCGCTGTTCCTGCCGTCGCCCATCGCCGTGTACGACAAGTTCGTCTCGGCCATGACCGACGGCGTCGCCAACTCCACCCTGGCCGAGCACGCCCTGGCCAGCCTGACGCGGGTCTTCAGCGCGTTCTTCCTGGCCTGCCTGACCGCAATTCCCGTGGGCATCCTGATGGGCGTGAACCGCTATGCGCGCGGCATCTTCGACCCGCCCATCGAGTTCTACCGCCCGCTGCCGCCGCTGGCGTACCTGCCGCTGATCATCATCTGGTTCGGCATCGGCGAATTCCCCAAGATCCTGCTGATCTACCTGGCCATCTTCGCGCCGATGGCGATCGCCGCGCGGGCCGGCGTGCGCTCGGTATCCATCGAGCAGATCCATGCCGCCTACGCGATGGGCGGCACGCGGATGCAGATCGTCTGGCACGTGATCCTGAAGGCGGCCATGCCCGAGATCTTCACGGGCATGCGCATCGGCATCGGGGTCGGATGGACCACGCTGGTCGCGGCAGAAATGGTGGCCGCCGACCGGGGCCTGGGCTTCATGGTGCTGAACGCCGCGCAATTCCTGGCCAGCGACACCGTCATCATGGGCATTATCGTGATCGGCGTCTTCGCCTTCGCCTTCGACCTGCTGGTGCGCTACCTGGAGAAGTTCGCCATCCCGTGGAAGGGACGGATCTAGGACGTTTTCCAACAGGGCAATCCCCCATTTCTTCCCCCTGGCCGCTCCTCTATCCTGAGGCAGATCCGGACCCCGCCCGCGCCGTGCGGCGGGGTCCCGCTACGCCGTCACAAGGAGCCGTCATGTCCAGCCAGGCCTCGATGCTCAAGCCTGTGTTGTGGGAACGCCTGTTCGAAAGGGAAAGCGCGCCCAACCTCAGCCTGCAGGGCCGCGTGCGCCAGATGCTGGTGTCGGCCATCCTCAGCGGTCACCTGCCGCCGGGCATGCCGGTGCCCTCCAGCCGGCAACTGGCCGACCAGTTGCGCATCGCCCGCAACACCGTCGTGTTCGCGTACCAGCAACTGGTCAGCGAAGGGTATCTGGTGTCGCGCGAACGCAGCGGCCACTTCGTCTGCGATTCCGTCATGCAGGGGCATTCCGGTTCGGCCGCGGACGCCGCGCACGCCGCGCCGCAGGACGACGCGCCGGACCCGCAGCGCGTGCGCTGGGACGAGCGGCTGCGGTTCCGGCCGTCGCGCCAACGCAATATCACCAAGCCGCAAGACTGGCAGAAGCAGCCCTACCCCTTCGTGTACGGCCAGTTCGACCCCGACCTCTTTCCCACCGCCGAATGGCGCGAATGCTGCATCAAGGCGCTGTCCGTGCTGGACATCCGCAGCTGGGCGCCCGACCTCATCACGCACGACGACCCGACGCTGATCGAACAGATCCGCACCCAGGTGCTGCCCCGCCGGGGCGTCTGGGCCGACGCCGAGGAAATCGTCATCACGGTGGGCGCGCAGCACGCGCTCTACCTGCTGGCCGATCTGCTGGTCAATGACGACACGGTGGTCGGCATGGAAGACCCCGGCTACCCCGACGCCCGCAACATCTTCGCCAGCCACACGCGCAACCTGCTGCCGCTGCCGGTGGACGAGCGCGGCCTGTGCACCGGCACGCACCTCTTGGGCTGCGACTATGTCTTCGTCACGCCCGGCCATCAATGCCCCACCACGGTCACGCTGGCGATGGAGCGCCGCGAAAGCCTGCTGGCGCTGGCGCGCCAAGCCGACAGCATGATCATCGAAGACGATTTCGAAAGCGAAAGCCGATGGGGCGAAGGCGCCATTCCCGCGCTGAAAAGCCTGGACCGCGATGGCCGCGTCATCTATGTGGGCAGCCTGGCCAAATCGTTCGCGCCGGGCCTGCGCATCGGCTACATCGTCGCGCCACGCGAACTGACCCGCGAACTGCGGGCGCTGCGCAGGCTGATGCTGCGCCACCCGTCCGCCTATATCCAGCGCGCATTCTCGCTGTTCATTTCACTGGGCCATCACCATTCGCTGCTGCGCAAGCAATCGCAGGCCTACCAGAAGCGCGGCGCCGAGCTTGCCCAGGCGCTGGCCCGGCACCTGCCCGACTTCAGGGCAATCCCGATCACGGGTTCCTCGTCCTGCTGGCTGGCCGGGCCGCCCTGGCTGGACGCCGCCGAATTGTCCGAGGCCGCGCTGGCCGAAGGCGTCGTCGTCGAACCCGGCAACGTGTTCTTCATGAATGGCACGGAGGCGCCCCGCAATTACCTGCGCGTGGGCTTCACGTCGATCCGGCCCGAACATATCGGGCCGGGAATCGAAAAGCTGGCGCAGGTGGTGCGTCGGTACCGCTTGCGGGCGGCGGCGTAAGGCCCGGCTTCCGGGTTTGGCTTCTGATCCTGCCTTCTTATGGCCTGAACTCTGGGCCGGACGTGAATACCGGCTACAGGTGTTCGTCCCGCAAGTGGTACCAGC
>NZ_DBHKZA010000031.1:6397-24172 GCF_057314935.1 Achromobacter sp. | reverse complement strand
TCTGGGCCGGACGTGAATACCGGCTACAGGTGTTCGTCCCGCAAGTGGTACCAGCGGTACAGCAAGCCCTGCCCGATTCGCCGGAACGGCGCGAACAGGTGGCCCGGCAGCGGCGAATCGTAGATGGGCAGGTCCCAGGCCAGCCCGTCCTTGCCCATCATCCGTTCGGCCAGGCGCCTGCCCGCATGCGCCGAGAACGCCACGCCGTTGCCGCCGTACCCGAACGCGTAGTACACCGGCAACGCGGGGTCCGGCTGCGTCACGCGCGGCATCATGTCGTGGCTGACGTCCACCCAGCCCCACCAGGAATAGGCGACGTCCACGCCGCGCAGCGCCGGGAACTTGCGCGCCAGGCCTTCGCGCAGCAGCGCCAGATGGCGGGGGTGCTGCGCATCGGCGCCGCGCAAGGCGCTGCGGCTGCCGATCTGCATGCGGCCGTCGGGCAGCAGGCGGTAGTAGAAGCGCAAGGTGCGGGTGTCGGTAATGAAGACGGTGCTCTTCAAGCCCGCGGCCTCGCGTTCGGCCGGCGACAGCACGCGCGTCACCAGTGAATTCGACAGCACCGGCATGATGCGGTTGTCCAGCAGCGGATTCACGCCCTGCGCGGTATAGCCCCCGGTCGCAAACGCCACGCGGCGCGCACGCACCACGCCGCCCGGCGTCTCCAGCAGGATCACGCCGTTCTCCACCCGCCAGCCCAGCACCGGACTTGATGGGTGCACGCGCACCCCCAGCGCCCGCGCCTGACGCAGATAACCGTACGCCAGCTTCAGCGGGTGCACGCCCACCCCGTCGGGCTCGTGCATGGCGCCGACCGCTTCGTGGTCGTCCACATAGCGCTCGCGCAAGTCCGCCTTGCTGAGTATCTTCGTGTCGTAGCCGAACACCTCGCGCATTACGCGGGCCTCGTTCTGCAGGAACGCCATCTTTTTTTGGCGATGCGCCGTGTACAGATGGCCGCCCGGCTGGGCGTCGCAATCCACCTGCGCGACCAGGCTCTTCCAGTATTCGAAGCCTTCGCGGATCTCCGCATCCAGGCGGCGGGCCGTGTCCAACCCCCAGCGCTCGATCCATTGCGACCGGTACAGGCGCCCCGACGCGTTCTGCCCCTGGCCGCCGTTGCGGCTGGTGCAGCCCCACACGACGCGGTTGGCTTCCAGCACCACGGCGCGCACGCCGAAGTCCCGCGCCAGGGTCAGCGCGGCCGACAGGCCGGTGAAGCCCGACCCGACGATCACCATGTCGGCATCGACGTCGCCCTGGATGGGCCCGTCATCCTCGGGCGGTTCGCCGGCGCTGGCCACCCAGTATGTAGGCGCGTAGTCCTGCCCCCTGCCGGGCGGCGAGACCAGCGGGTCATAGGTCGGGTTGTAGGCGTTGGCCCCTGGGGTGGCCGCACGAGGCGGGCGGGAGGTGTCGAAGGGCATTTGGGTATCCATGCTTCGAATCCGAGTCCTGGGTGTTTCCGGGCAGGTGCCGGGGGGTGTCCGAGGCGTTACAGGCCGGGCCTCAGGCACGGGCGGGCAACGCGGGGCGCTGCTTGCGGAATGCGTTCTTCACCCGGATCTTGCCGTCCCGGAACGTGAAGACATCGACCATGTCGGCCTCCACTCGCGAGCCGTCGGCGGCCGTGCCGGTGAACGTGCATTCGGACACGCCGCGGTCGCCCGCCACCCAATGCCGGCCGTTGTTCCATTGCGCATCGGGAAAGTTCTTCCATGCTGCCGCAAACGCGGTGCGGACCGCCTCTGTTCCGGTGTGCCGGCTACCGCAAGCATCGGGGCCACCCACGGTCTCGAACACGCAGTCCTCGCTCATGAAACCCATCAAGGCATCGATATCGTGGCGGTTCCAGGCGGCCGCGAATTCGGCCAGCATCTCCACGGTGACGGTCTTGTGCATTGCCAACCCTCCGATAGACGCCGGCGCGGCATGCGCCCGCGTATAGGATCCAAGGTAAGTGAGCGGTCCGGCAGGGTCTAGAACCAGAAAAGGGAAATCGCTTGCACCAGTCATGACGCCATGGCGGGCGCAAGCATTGCGGACACTTGCCGCGGATCGATCGCGTCGCGCAAGCCAATGAACACCAGCCCGGTCGCGACCAATCCTTCAGGCGGCGCGGCCTGCGTGTCGTACCGCACGCGACGGCCCGCCCATTGCACCAGCACCAGGCCATGCCGGTCGGTGCGGACCCATCCCTTGGCCCTTAGCAGATGGCGGGGCATCTGCCGCAGTTGCCCCGCCAACTGGTCGGCGTTCAGCGTGCCCGGCGCTTCCCAGAGCCAGGTTTGGAAGGGATGGTCGGGGTCCTGCCCAGGCATCGCGGAGCGATGCCCGACATGGCCGCAGCCCGCATGCGAACACGCGTGGGCAGACGCGCCCGGCATGGCTTCGCCCGACAGATAGCGCAGGTCGACGCGCCCTTCCCGCGCGGCGATCATGGCCGCGCCCTGGGTCACCTCCTTCAGCCACCCCTGCACTTCTACCAGCGTTTGCGGCGTCGCCAGGTCTGTCTTGTTCAGCACCAGCAGATCAGCCGCCTTCAACTGCCGCGCCACGGTATCGCTCAGCAGGGGATCGGCGGCCAGCGCCCGCACGTTCGCCACATCCACCAGGACCACGGCGCCTTCCAGTTGCAGCAACGGGTCGCACATGCCCACCTGCGCAATACGCGAGGGGTCCGACACCCCGCTGGCCTCGATGACGATCCATTCCGGCAGCGGGTCCAGCGCCAGCACCCGCGCCAGCGCATCGTCCAGGCCCCCGGCCATCGAGCAGCACACGCAGCCGTTGGCCAAGCGGATCACCTCGTCCGCACGTTGCGCGATCAAGCCGGCGTCGATATCGATCGGCCCGAAATCATTGACCAGCACCGCGGCCCGGCGGCGGCTGGCGCTCAGTACATGGTTCAGCAGGGTCGTCTTGCCCGCGCCCAGAAAGCCGCCGACGACCGTCAGCGGAATGCGCGCCGCGCCGGTAGCGGCCATCTCAGGCGCCCTCCAGTGCCAGCGGCCGTCCGCCGACCACGGTTCCCAGCACGGCGACGTCCTTCAACCGGTAGACCGGCACTGTCGTGGGATCGTCTTCCAGCACGCAGAAGTCGGCGAATTTTCCCACTTCGATTGAGCCCACCAGATGGTCCATGTGCAAGGTATAGGCCGCGCCCAGCGTGACGGCGTGCAGCGCCGCCTCCACGCCGATCCGCTCCGATTCGCCCAGGACGCGGCCCGAGGCCGTTTGGCGGTTGACGGCGCACCAGGCGGTGAACAAGGGTCCAAGCGGCGTGATGGGCGCGTCGGAGTGGATGGAGAACGGCACGCCCGCGCGCGCCGCCGACGCGCAGGCGTCCATGCGGTTGGCGCGGTCCGGTCCCATGGTGAGCGCGTAATGGGCGTCGCCCCAGTAGTAGAGATGGTTGGCGAACAGGTTGACGCACATGCCCAGGCTGGCCATTTTCCTGAACTGGGCCGCATCGGCCATCTGGCAATGCTGCAGCGTGTGGCGGTGATCGCGTCGCGGCGTGCGGCGCAGGGCAAGGTCCACGGCGTCGATCGCCCGCTGCGTGGCTTCATCGCCGTTGGTGTGGATGTGCAGCTGCACGCCGGCGTCGTGATAGGCCTGGACGGTCGTGTCCAGCTCCGCGGGCGCGATGACCCAGATGCCGTTGGGCGCCCCGTTGTAGTAGCCCGGCCAGCGCACCCGGGCGGTGAAGCCCTGGATCGATCCGTCCACCACCAGTTTGACCATGCCAAGATGCAGCTTGTCGTGGTTCAAGCGTTTGGCGGCCGCCAGCTTTTCCAGGCAGCGCGCGGGATCGCCCGCATACGTCAGCGCCGAGGCGGCGGGCACGATGCGCACGGGGTAGTCGGGTTCGGCCGTGACGCGCGCCAAGGTTGCTACGCCCTCGTCGCCCAGTTCGTTGACCAGGTCCGTGGCAGTCGTCACGCCCGCCCACTGCGCCACCTTGCCGAACATGCGCAGCCCGTCTTCCGACAGCCCCACCGTGCGGAACGGGCTGCCGATCAGCCGCATGACCGGGAACATGGCGGCAAACTCGCAAAGCTCGCCACTCGGCCGGCCGTCGTCCATCCGCGTCACGCCTTCGATATCGGTATCGCGGTCGATGCCCGCCCGCGCCAGCATCGGCGTGTTCACGTTCATCAAGTGCATGCTGGCGTGCATGACAACGACGGGCCGCTCAGGCGACACGCGGTCCAGGTCCTGGACGCGCATGCGCTGGCCGTCGAAGAAGATGGGATCGAAACCCCAGCCGATCAGGGTTTCTCCCGCCGGCAAGCTGCGCTCTGCCTCGCGCAGCCGGTCGGCCACGGCGTCGAAGCTTTTCAGGCCTGCCCAAAGGCGGCCATCCGGCCCCCGGCGGTCGTAGAAGCCCACGTACACGAATTTCCACATGCCGCCTTCGGGCAGATGGCAGTGTCCCTCCACCAGGCCGGGCATCAGCACCTTGCCTGCATACCGGTCGTCCACGTCCGCCGGTCCCCAGCCTGCCAGGTCTTCCCTGCTGCCCACGCCCAGAATGCGGCCGTCCCGCACCGCGACATGGGTGGCGCGCGGCTGGGCCGGGTTCATGGTCAGGATGCTGCGGGCGGCGTAGATCGTCGTCTTGCCTTCAGGACGGGTCATCGAGGGTTCCTTGTGACGGTGGGATTCAGCCCTGCAACGGCGATACCAGGGCGCCGTCGCGGACCTCTACGAAATGGCAGGCAACGCGGTGGCCCGGCACGACTTCGCGCAGTGCAGGCTCGCGCGTCGAACAGACGGGCTGCGCGGCCGGACAGCGCCCGGCGAACCGGCAGCCCGGCGGCGGGTTCACGGGGCTGGGCGGATCGCCCATCAGCCGCACGCGGCGGGCGGCGGATTCCCGCCCGCCCTTGACCGTCGGCACCGCCGACATCAGCGCCACGCTGTAGGGGTGCAGCGGACGGGTGAAGAAGGCGCGGCGCGACGCTTGTTCGATGATCTTGCCCAGGTACATCACCGCGATGTCGTCGCAGATGTGCTCGACCACGGCCATGTCGTGCGAAATGAACAGGAACGATTGCCCCTGCTCGCGCTGGATCCGGCGCAACAGGTTCAGGATTTGCGCGCGGATGGCGATGTCCAGCGCCGACACGGGCTCGTCGCACACGATCAGGTCGGGCGCGCTGGCCAGCGCCCGGGCCACGTTCAAGCGCTGCCGCTGCCCACCGGAAAACTGGTGCGGAAACAGTTGTCGCTGTTCGGGCCGCAGGCCCACCAGCTCAAACATATTGGCCACGCGCGCCTCGCGTCCGCCCGGCGGATCGATGCGCATCAAGTCCAGGGGCGCCCGCACGATGTCCTCGGCGCGTTGGCGCGGGTTCAGCGACGAATACGGGTCCTGGAACACCAGTTGGAGTCGGCGGCGGATCTGCCGCAATGACGCGCCGCCAAGCGCGGTCAGGTCGGTGCCGTCGAAATGGATCGAGCCCGAGGTCGGGTCCGCCAGCCGCAACACCGACAGGGCCGTGGTGGTCTTGCCGGAGCCGGACTCGCCCACGATCGCCAGCGTGCGTCCGCGCGCCAGGTCGAACGACACGCCGTCCACCGCCTTGACCACGACGGGCTTGCCGTCGGCGCCCTTGCCCCCCACGGGAAAGTGCACGGCCAGGTTGCGGACGGACAGCAAGGCGGGAACATGCGGCTGCGGCGTCATGCGGCCTCCTGATAGAGCCAACAGGCCACGTCCTGGCCCTCGTCCACGCGCGCCAAGGGCGGGAATTCACTGCGGCAACGCGCAAGCGACCGGGTGCAACGCTCCAGAAACGGGCACCCGACGCCGCGGTCCCACACCGAGGGCACCACGCCCGGGATCTCGGGCAGGTCCGGCCGGATGTCGTCGGGTTCACGGTCCAACTCGGGCAGGCAGGCGATCAGCCCCTGCGTGTAGGGATGGCGAGGCTGCGCCAGGATCTGCCGCACGCCGCCCTGCTCCACCACCCGCCCGCCGTACATCACGACGACGCGGTCGGCCATTTCCGACACGGCGCCCATATCGTGCGTGATCAGCAGCACCGCAGTGCCGCGCCGGGCCTGCTGCTCGCGCAGCAGGTCGAATATCTGCGCCTGCACGGTAACGTCCAGCGCCGTGGTCGGCTCATCGGCGATCAGCACGTCGGGATCGCAGGCCAGCGCAATGGCGATCATCACCCGCTGGCGCATGCCGCCGGACATCTGGTGCGGGTAGTCGTCCACGCGCCGCTCCGGCAACGGAATGCCCACCGACTTCAGCATATCGATGGCCCGCGCGCGGGCGTCGGCGCGGCTCAGTCCCTGATGCAGCCGCAGCGGCTCCGCGATCTGGTCGCCTACCGTGTACACGGGGTTCAGCGCGGTCATGGGTTCCTGGAAGATCATCGAGATCTTGTTGCCGCGCACCCGCCGCATGGCCTCGTCGTCGTGCAGCGCCAGGTCCGCGCCCGACAAGCGGACACGGCCGGCGCCGATCCGCCCCAGCGCCGGAATCAGCCGCATGATGGCCAGCGCCGTCATGCTCTTGCCGCAGCCGGACTCTCCGACCAGGCACAGGGTTTCCCCCGCGCGCAGCGCGAAGCTGACCTGGCTCAACACCTCGGCCACGCGGCCGCGCGATCGGAACTCCAGGCTGAGCGCCTCGACTTCCAGGGCGGGCACCTGCAAGCGCGCGTTCATGACCGGCCCCGCGAGGTGGGGTTCAAGGCGTCGTTCAGTCCGTCGCCGATCAGGCTGACGGCCAGCACCGTCAGGAAGATGGCCGCGCCGGGTAGCGTCACCGCCCACCACGCGGTCAGGATGTAGGGGCGGTTGCTGCCTATCATCAGCCCCCAGCTCATGATGTTCGGATCGCCCAGCCCCAGGAACGACAGGCCCGCTTCGAACAGGATCGCCGTGCCGATGGCCAGCGTGGCCGACACGATCAGCGGCGCCAGCGCATTGGGCAGGATCACACGCCAGATGATGCGCGCGTCGCCCGCGCCGATCACGCGTTCGGCCAGCACGTATTCCCGCCGTTTCAGCCGCAGGAACTCGCCCCGCGCCAGCCGCGCGGTGCCGGTCCAGCTGACCACGCCGATCGCCACCGCGATGGTCGCGAGCGACGGGGTGAACAGCGTCACCAGCACCATCGCGAAGAGCAAGGTGGGCAACACCTGGAAGAATTCGGTAATGCGCATCAGTGTCTCGTCGACCCAGCCGCCGTAGTAGCCGGCCAGCGCGCCGACCGTCAGGCCGATGGCCATCGACAGCACCGCGGCCACCACGCCGACCAGCAAGGTCGCGCGGCCGCCATAGACCATGCCGGTCAGCACGTCGCGCCCCAGGTAGTCCGTGCCCAGCAGCATCTCGCCGCCGGGCGGTTCCATCGGCGCGCTGGCGATCTCGAACGGGTCGGCCTGCATCAGCATCGGGCCGAAGATCGTCACGGCCAGGATGGCGGCCAGCAACAGCACGCCGAAGACCGCGGACGGATTGCGGACGAACACCCGCAAGGCCTCGTAGGATTGCCGCGTCGGCGCGCGCGACGCCGCGGGGGCCACGGCAGGCAGGGGAATGGCGGAAGGCGCTTGGCTCATGATGTCTTGATCCGGGGATCGATCAGGCGGTAGGCCAGATCGGTTAGCTGATTCATCACCACCACCAGCAGCGAGGCGAACAGCAGGATGCCCAACAAGGTCGGGTAGTCGCGCCGCAGCACGGAGTCGAACGCCAGCCGCCCCAGCCCCGGCCAATTGAAGACCGTCTCGACCAGGATGGCGCCAGCCAGCACGTTGCCGAACTGCAGGCCCAGCATCGTCACCACCGGCAGCACGCCGTTGCGCAAGGCGTGCTTGTACAGGACGGCGCGCTCCGGCAGCCCTTTGGCGCGGGCCGTGCGGATGTAGTCGGCGGACAACGCTTCCATGACGCTGGCGCGCGCCAGGCGGCTGTACTGCGCCAGGTAGACGAACGCCAGCGTAAACGCCGGCAGCGCCAGGTGATGCAGCACGTCCACCACGCCCGCCCAGCCGTCCTGCGGCCCACCCGCCGACCGCATGTCGGACACCGGGAAGACCGGCAACACCGAGGCGAACAGGATGATCAAAATGATGCCCGTCCAGAACACTGGCGCCGAATAGCCCACTACCGACAGCAGGGTGATGCCTTGCGACAGCGGTCCGTTGGGCTTCCTGGCGGCCAGCGTCCCCAGCAGCGTGCCGACGATGAAGGCGCTGAACACGGACGTCACCACCAGCAGCAGCGTGGCGGGCACGCGTTCCCAGATCAGCTGGGCGACGGGCACGTTGAAGAAATAGGAATAGCCCAGGTCGCCGCGCAGCACTTGCGCCAGGTACAGGCCCAACTGCACCAGAAACGGCTTGTCCAGCCCGTACTGCGCGCGCAACTGGGCGCGCAGGTCTTCGCTGATGCCGCCCATGGAACCGGCGATGGTCTCGACGGGATCGCCGGGTGAAATATGGATCAGCAGGAAGTTCAGCGTCACCACGGCCAGCAGCAACAAGGCCGCGTACGCAAGACGGCGGAAGATAAAACGCAGCATGACGGCTCCGCCTTATTGCAGGTAGACGTCGTCCAGCGGCGACAGCATGCCCCAGATTCCATCAGGCATGCCGTGCACTTTCTTGGACGTCAGCGTGTGGTACGGGATGACCGTCAGGAAGTCGATCGGCACGTCTTCGGTCACCAGGCGCTGGAACTCGGCGTATTGCGCGCGGCGCTTTTCCACGTCGGTCTCCATGCCCGCCTGCGCCAGCAGCGCGTCGACCTTCGGGTTGGAGTAGGACTGCGTATTGGTCCAGATGATGTCGCGGATGTTGCTGGACAGGTAGGTGCGGTGCACGCCGATGACGGGGTCGCCCCAGTTAAAGACGATATCGGTCGTCATGTCGAAATCGTGGCTGGCGATGCGCTTGGCCCAGGTCGGGAAATCCGGCGATGCGCGCACTTGCACCGCGATGCCCACCTTCTTCAACTGGCTGCGCAGGTACTCCGCCACGTTCTTGCCCTGCACGTCCGAGCCAGGCATGTAGTCCACCGTCAGCGTCATACGCTCGCCCTTGGCGTCCTTCTTGAAACCGGCCTCTTCCAGCAGCTGCTCCGATTTCTTCAGATCCAGCGGATACTTCTTCACGTCCGGCGTGGCGTAGGGGCTGGTGCCCACGATGGGGCCGTCGGCGGGTTTGGCGAACCCCGCGTTCAATGCCTTGGTGATGAAGCCCTTGTCGGTCGCGTAAGCGATCGCTTGTCTTACGCGCACGTCGTTCAATGGCTTGCGCGCCGTATTGAAGGCCAGCCAGCTCAGCGCGCCGATGCCTTCGTAGCCGCGGTTGGTCATGACGATGGCGGCATTGTCCTTGGCGCGCCGCAAGATCGTCGGCTCGGTCATGAAGGGCAACGCGCCGATGTCGCCGCGCTCCAGCCCGATCAACAAGTTGGTGGCATCCGGATTGATCTTCACCACGATCCGATCCAGATAGGGCTTGCCAGGCAGGAAGAACTTGTCGAAGCGCTCCAGCACGATTTCCTGGCCGGGCTTGAATTCCTTGAACTTGAACGGGCCGGATCCCACCACGTCCGCGGAATTCCGGGGGTGCGTCTTGATGTCCTGGCCGTCGTCGTAGATATGTTTGGGCAGCACGGGCATCAGCGCAGGCGACAACGCCAGCAGGATCGCCGGATGCGGCTGGCTCATGCGCAGCACGGCGGTGTAGGGGTCGGGCGTCTCGACGGATTGCACGGGCGCGAACATGGTCTGGAACGGATGGTTGTTCTTGACCGCCATGACCGAGAACGCGACGTCCGCGGACGTAATGGGCTTGCCGTCATGGAACACGGCGTCTTTGCGCAAGTGCAGCGTCAGGGACTTGCCGTCAGGCGCCAACTCCCACGATTCGGCCAGATAGGGCTGCGGCTTCCAGTCCGCGTCGTAGCGCAGGGGGCTGGCAAAGAGCTGCGCGCTGGGCAGCGCGGTCGCCGTGCCTGACTGCACCGCGCCGTTCAGGTGCCGCGGCACCTGGGTCGACCCCACGACCAGCGTGCCGCCGGGCTTCGGCGCATCGGCCGCCACCGCCCCGCCCGCCATCGCCATCACCGCCAGAAACGTTGCCAAGCCTTGTCGTGCGCTGCGCATGATTTTTCCCTTGATGTGTTTGCTACACGGGCCACTCGTTGGATGGCTTTCGCGTTAGCGTAGCCATCCAACGGACCAGGCCTTAGTACCAAACAGGCAGAGTCTTTGGTGCCAGCTTCGCCATGGGTGGAGTCAAGACGGCGCGACGGGACTTGCCGCACAGGCGCGCGCATACAGGACAGCAACCGCGCAGCTGTTGACCCGCGCCTGCAGGGAATCGGAACGGCTGGTCAGCAGCACCGGCACGCGCGTGCCCAGCACCAGGCCGGCCGTGCCCGCGCCCGCCAGCCAGGTCAGTTCCTTGTAGAGCATGTTGCCCGCTTCGATGTCCGGCACCAGCAGGATGTCGGCGTCGCCGGCCACGCGCGACACGATGCCCTTCTGCTCCGCCGCAACGCGCGAGATCGCGTTGTCGAACGCCAAAGGCCCATCGATATCGCCGCCTCGGATCTGCTGGCGATCGGCCATCTTCGACAGCGCGGCGGCGTCCAGCGTGGCGGGCATCGACGGATTGACGGACTCGGTGGCGCACAGCACCGCAAGCTTCGGGCGCTGCACCCCCAGCGCCCGCGCCAGGTCGATGGCGTTCTGGGCAATGTCCGCCTTTTCCTGCAAGGTCGGCGCGATATTCACGGCCGCGTCCGTCAGGATGAACAGCTTGGGATACGCGGCCACGGCCATGACGAATGCGTGGCTGATGCGGCGGTCGGTGCGCAGCCCGGATTCGCGGGCCACCACGGCCGACATGAAATGGTCCGTGTGCAGGCTGCCCTTCATCAACATGCTGGCCGCGCCATCGCGCGCCAGGGCGGCCGCGGCCCGCGCGGCAAGCTTCTCGTCGTCGGGCGTGTCCACGATCTCCAGTTCGCCGGCACGCATGCCCATCTCGGCGAGCAAGGCCGCGATGCGCCGCGCCGGGCCCACCAGCACCGGGTCGATATAGCCGGCGTCCCGCGCCTGGATCGCCGCGCCCAGGCTTGACGGACACAGCGGATAAGCCACCGCGGTACGCAGCCGCCCGGCCGATAGCGCGGCATCGCGCAGGGGTTCGAACAATCGGTCGATTGCCATGGGTACGTGCTCCTGCCGCGGATGTCCGCAAGGTCAAATGGCATGCCTGCGGCGCAGCGCCCGCTGCGCCACAGGCTCCGATCATCCCTTGACGGGTTCGATCGACAGCGGCACTTCGCCCGAATGGAACGGCTGGTTCACATACTGCTTGTACTTGTCCAGCAGGCGCAGCGGCTGCTTGAGCGCGTCGCGCCGGAACGGGTCGCCGAGCTCCTGGCTGACCATCATCTCCAGCACCGTGGTCTTGCCTTCCGACTGCGCCTTGCAGGCGGCCTGCAACGCCGCGCCGACCTGATCGGCGTGCTCGACCCGGATGCCCTCCGCGCCCATCGCGCGCGCCAGCTCCGCGAAGTTGGGGTTGATCAGGTTGCTGCCCACGAAGCGGCGTCCGTAGAAGTCCACCTGGTTCTTCTTTTCCGCCCCCCACTGCCCGTTGTGGAAGACGACCGCCGTCACCGGGATCTTCTCGCGCACGCAGGTCAGCAATTCCTGGAAGCTCATGCACCAGGCGCCATCGCCCACGTAGGCCACGGCCGGCCGGTCGGGGCGGCCCAGCTTGGCGCCGATCAGCGCCGGCAGCGCGTAGCCGCAGTTGCCGAAGCTCATGGCGGCCAGCATGGAGTTTGGCTCGTCAAAGCGCAGATAGCTGTTGGAGACCGAGCAGATGTTGCCGATGTCGGTGGACACCATTACCTGCTTGGGCATCGCGCGTTCCAGCTCGCGCAGCATGCGGCGCGGATGCATGCGGCCGTCGCCGTGTTCGATGATGTCCAGGCTCCAGTCGTCGCGCTCATGCGACCACCCGTCCAGTTCCTTTTCCCATGCGGCCTTCTGCGACGCGATCTCGTCGCCGCGCGCCGCCTTGGTGCGCGTGCAGGCCACCTCGCGGTCCTTCAGCTTGGCGGTCAACGCCGCGGCGGCCGGCCGCGCGTCGCCGCAGATGCCGACCGACACCGGACGCACCAGGCCCAGCATGCGATGGTCGGCATCTACCTGGATGATGCGCGCGCCTTGCGGCCAATAGTCCAGGCCATGCTGCGGCAGGGTGCCGAACGGCCCCAGGCGCGTGCCCAGCGCCAGCACCACGTCGGCTTGCGACAGCAGTTTCATGCCGGCCTTGGCGCCCTGATAGCCCAGCGGCCCGCACCACAGCGGGTGGCTGGCCGGGAACGCATCGTTATGCAGATAACTGGTCACCACTGGCGCGCCCAACAGTTCGGCCAACGCCACGCATTCGGCCTGGCCCTCCGAGAACAGCACGCCGCCGCCCGCCACGATGACCGGGAACTTGGCCTCGGCCAACAGACGGGCCGCCGCTTCCAGGTCTTCTTCCGAGCCCGGCCCGCGACGGATGCGGCGCGGCGCCGGGATGGCCACATCGATTTCGCCGTAGAAGTAGTCGCGCGGGATGTTCAGTTGCGTGGGGCCGCGTTCGGCCATCGCATTGTCGAAGGCCTTGGCCGTGAACTCCGCCATGCGGTCCGGCCGGTTCACATGCGCTTGGTACTTGGTGATGCGCGAAAAAATGGGCAGCTGTTCGGTTTCCTGGAAGCCGCCCAGCCCCATGCCAGACGTGCCGGTCTCCGGCGTGATCGCCACCACCGGGCTGTGCGCCCAATAGGCGGCGGCCACGCCGGTCACGAAGTTGGTGATGCCGGGGCCGTTCTGGGCAATGCACACGCCGTGGCGGCCCGTCACCCGGGAATAGCCGTCCGCCATGTGCGCGGCGCCCTGCTCGTGCACCGTGGGCACGAAGCGGATGCCCGCGGCGGGGAACAAGTCCAGCGCATCCATGAAGGCCGAACCGACGATGCCGAATACGTCTTTGACGCCCTGCGCGACCAGCGTTTCGACAAACGCTTCGCTGGGGGTCATGTGTTGCTTGCTGCTCATGGTCTCTCTCCTGGCAGGCCGGCGCTTGTGTGGTTGCATCGTGGCCGGGGTGATTCGATACTGCCGGAGAAAACCCGCCCGTCCCACCCCTCTGCGTTTCATTTTCTGCAAAATCCGTGCGACGATAGGGTGTTGGCCGCCGAATCTTCAAATATTGAAAGATGAAAGACGAATCCTCTGCCGCGTTGCGCGCGCTGACCTTGCTGGAGCAGGTCGCGCGATCCGAATCGCCCGTGTCGCTGGCGGCGCTGACCGACGCCACCGGCCTGCCCAAGCCGTCCGTGCTGCGCATCCTGACGCGCCTGGTCGAAGCCGGCATGCTGCTGCGCGAACCGGCCGGCAAAAGCTACGTCAGCGGCCCGCGCTTGAGCGCCCTGGCCCGCGACACGCTGCTGAATTCGCCGTTGCGCGGCGAACGCCACCGCATCCTGGACAGCCTGGTCGATGAAATCGGCGAGACCTGCAACTGCACCATGCTGGACGGCGACGAGGTCATCTACCTGGACCGCGTGGAAACCGCCTGGCCGCTGCGCGTGAACCTGCAAACCGGCTCGCGCGTGCCGCTCCACTGTTCGGCCAGCGGCAAGCTGTTCCTGGCGCATATGCGGCGCGAACCGCGGGCGCGCCTGTTGGCCGCCGCCCCCTTGCCGCGCTACACGCCCAATACCCTGTGCGACGTGGCCGCGCTTGAACTGGAGCTGCGCGCCATCAAGAAGGAAGGCGCCAGTTTCGACCGCGAAGAATTCCTGCTTGGCATCGTCTGCATGGCCGTGCCCATCCTGCACGGGCCGCGCGTCATCGCCGCCGTAGCGCTGCACGCGCCGGTCGCCCGCCTGTCCATCGACGGCGCGCGGGCCTGGCTGCCCCGCATGCAGGAAGCGGCCCGCGCCCTGGCGGGCACGTACGAGCCGCAGCCGTGACGGCAACCGGCGCCTGACCTGACAGGACGCCGCAAGCACCGGCACGCCCCGCCCTGCGCCGCCCCTCCTCTGCGCGTCCCCGATTTATATGGCGACGCCGCAGGCCCAGGCGATGGCCCAGCCCTGCCCAGGGCTTACACTGTCGGTCGACTCTGTTTTTCGCGCTTTTTGCGATCCCCTTATTGTGACCGACACGCCCTTCTCCTCCCTGCCCCTCTTGCCCGCCCTGCTCGACAACCTGCAAAGCCTGGGGTTCGAGCAAATGACGCCCATCCAGGCGCAAAGCCTGCCGCTCATCCTGGAAGGCCGCGACATCATCGCGCAAGCCAAGACCGGCAGCGGCAAGACCGCGGCGTTCGGCCTGGGCGTGCTGCAAAAGCTGGACACGAGCCGCCTGACGCCCCAGGCGCTGCTGGTCTGTCCCACCCGTGAATTGGCCGATCAGGTGGCGCAGGAACTGCGCCGGCTGGCGCGCCTGATCCCCAACGTCAAGATCTTGACCTTGTGCGGCGGCGCGGCCGCTCGGCCCCAGGCCGAATCGCTGGCGCGCGGCGCCCACCTGGTCGTGGGCACGCCCGGCCGCATCCAGGACCACCTGACGCGCGGCAGCCTGGACCTGGCCGGCCTGACCACGCTGGTGCTGGACGAAGCCGACCGCATGGTCGACATGGGCTTCTATGACGACATCGTCGCCATCGCCTCGCACTGCCCGGCCAAACGCCAGACGCTGCTGTTTTCGGCCACCTACCCCGACAACATCCGCAAGCTCAGCGCCCGTTTCCTGCGCAACCCGGCGGAAGTCAAGGTCGAAGCGCAGCACGACGCCAGCCGCATCGAACAGATCTTCTACGAGATCGACGGCAAGGACCGCCTGGACGCCGTGGCCCGCCTGCTGGCGCACTTTCGCCCCGTCTCCACGCTGGCCTTCTGCAACACCAAGATCCGCAGCCATGACCTGGTCGAACGGCTGCAGGCCGACGGCATCAGCGCCCAGGCCTTGAACGGGGACCTGGAACAGCGCGAACGCGACGAAATCCTGATCCAGTTCGCCAACCAGAGCTGCGCGGTCCTGGTCGCCACCGACGTGGCCGCCCGCGGGCTGGACATCCAGAACCTGGGCGCCGTCATCAACGTGGACGTCACCAAGGACACTGAAGTCCACGTGCACCGCATCGGCCGCAGCGGCCGGGGCGATCAGAAAGGCCTGGCGCTCAGCCTGTGTTCGCCCGACGAAATGCGCTGGGCCAACCTGGTCGAGCAATACCAGGGTTCGCCGCTGAAATGGGGCGACATCAAGTCCTTGAAACCCAAGGCTGACCGTCCCCTGCGCGCGCCGATGGTCACGCTGTGCATCCAGGGCGGCAAGAAAGACAAGCTGCGCCCGGGCGACCTGCTGGGCGCCCTGACCGGCGATGGCGGGCTGACCTTCGAACAGGTCGGCAAGATCAACATCACCGAGTTCAACGCCTACGTGGCGCTGGACCGCCAGATCGCCAAACAGGTGTTCTCGCGCGTGTCCAACAGCAATATCAAGGGCCGCCGGTTCCGCATGCGGTTCCTCGAAGAATTTTGATTGCTGCCGGGACAGGGAATTTTTCCGATCAATCGGTCGAAAGACCGCGTTGATAGCTTGATGATTTTGCTCGGGTTTTGCCATAATGGCCCCGCCTGGCCCGGTGTCGCCGCCACGATCGGGGCGCGCCGGACGCGGAACCAAAGGTAAACAGCGTGCTCCAACGAGCCGCTGTCCCCTTAACCATCACAAGAGAAACTCACCATGATCAAGTCCGACGATACCGGCAAGCTGATCCTGCGCCTGACCCTCGGCATTCTGATTCTGCTTCACGGCCTGTCCAAATTGATGGGCGGCGGCGTCACCGGCATCAGCGGCATGCTGTCGTCCCATGGCCTGCCGGGCTTTTTGGCTTATGGCGTCTACGTGGGCGAGATCATCGCTCCCGTGCTGCTCATCATTGGCGTCTACACCCGCCTGGGCGGCCTGATCATCGCCATCAATATGGTGGTCGCGATCCTGCTGGCCCATACCGGCCAGTTGGGCACCATCACCAACACCGGCGGCTGGGCCCTGGAACTGCAAGGCATGTTCCTGTTCACCGCCCTGGCCATCGCCTTCATGGGCGCCGGCCGTTTCAGCCTGGCCGGCAACGGCGGCCGCTGGAACTGAACGCTTGGCTTGGCGTCGCGCCGTCCTGCGGCGCGACGCAGGAAAAACGGGGTCGCTCAGGCGGCCCCGTTGCTTTTGCCGCAGAGATTGATACGAAGGACATGCGCCGTCACGCAGGCGCAAACATCCGTCACTTGAAAGCTGTTTCGGAACGATTACAGGCGCGAACTCCCGCCTGAGGGTATGGCCTAATCCGTATCAGCGCATTAGGAAGTAAGCCATACGCCTGGCGCTGGTTGGGAGTGACTCAAATGAAGAAGCGTCTGCTGCTGGTGCTGGCGATAGCCAGTTCGTTGACGGGATGCGTCGTGGTTCCGGCCCGCCCGGCGTATTACCGCCCGGCCCCCGTCTATTACACGCCGCACTACTATTACCCCGCGTATCCCGCTCCGCATTACTACTACCGCGGATATTGATCCTCGCACCCAAGCGATCAGGAACAGCCATGACACCGTCCGTCCGGATTTCCCGCTTGCGGCCCCTGGCCACCGCAGCCCTGCTGGCGGTTGCCGCCGGCGCCGCCGCGCAGACCTATGCGCCGCCTCCCGCGCCTGCCGCCCCGGCCTATGACAACAGCGACCCCGCCAACGCCAACCTGGCCCTGGTGGATCGCAGCCCGCAGCCGCCTCCACCCCTGCCCGTCTATGTGCAGCCGCCCGCGCCGGCCGACGGCTACATGTGGGTGCCCGGCTACTGGAGCCGCAATCGCTACGGCTTCTTCTGGGTGCCCGGCGCATGGGTGATGGCCCCCTACAACGGCGCGCTCTGGACGCCGGGCTACTGGGGCTTCGTGAACGGCCTGTATGTCTGGAACGCCGGCTACTGGGGGCCTCACGTGGGCTTTTACGGCGGCATCAACTACGGCTTCGGCTACGTCGGGATCGGCTACGTCGGCGGCTATTGGAACCGCGACCGCTTCTACTACAACCGGTCCGTGACGAACGTGAACGTGACCCGCGTCACCAATGTCTACAACCACACCGTCATCGTCAACAACGTCGACAACCGGCGTGTGAGCTACCACGGCGGTCCCGACGGCATCCGCCGCAACGCCGACCCCCGCGAGTTGGCCGCCCGCAATGACCGGCACGCGCCGCCCACCGACATGCAGCGCGGTTTCGTGCGCGATGCGGGCAACAACCGCGCGCAGTTCTACGACCACAACAAGGGCCGTCCGCCCCAGGCGTTCGTCGACCATCCCAACAACAATGGCCGCCCCCCTGACGCGCCACGACCCGGCGGCGACGCCCGCCCGGGCAACGGCCTGGGTAACGGCCCAGGAAACACCCCCGGCAACGGGCGGGATCCTGGACGCGACAATCGCCCGGGACCGGGCGCTGGCACCGGCGCGCCCAGCGCAAACTTCGCCGGCGGCCAGCATCCGGGGCAAACCGTCACGGGTACGGGGCGCCCGCCGCAGCCGCCCGCGCCGCAGCAGATGCGGGACCCGGCGCGCGACCCGGGACGGGATCAGATCAGGGATTCGCAGCAGCAACAGGCCCGCGACCAGCAGCAGCAGCAGCAGCGCCAACAACAGGCCCGCGACCAGCAGGCCCAGCAGG
>NZ_DBHKZA010000031.1:0-6297 GCF_057314935.1 Achromobacter sp. | reverse complement strand
CAGCAGCAGCAGCAGCAGCGCCAACAACAGGCCCGCGACCAGCAGGCCCAGCAGGCGACGCGCCAGCAGCAGGACCGCGAACAGCAACAGCAAGCACGGCAAGCCCGGGAATCGCAGCAGCAAGCGCGCCAGCAGCAGGCTCGCGATGCCCAGCAGCAACAGGCGCGCGAACAGCAGCATCAACAGCATCAGCAAGCGCAGCAGCAGGCACGCCAGCAACAAGCCTCGCCGCGCCCCGAAGGACACCCGCAGCAAGGCGGCGGCCGAGACCGTGAGGCGCAGCGCGGCGAAGGCCGCGGCGGGCCGAACCGCGACTGAACTGGACCCCTGTCAACGGCGGGACTACAGTAGGCACTTTGCCGCGCCCGCCCGCGCGCTACCCTGGATATCGGAGCTTCCCATGAAACGCCTTGTCTCCTGCTTGATGCTATGCGGCCTGCTGGCCGGCACGTCGGCCCAGGCCGCCTTGAATGTCGGCGCCCCCGCCCCCGACTTCAGCACCCAGGCCTCGCTGGGCGGCAACGTCTTCACGTTCAAACTGACCGAGGCCTTGAAGCAAGGGCCTGTCGTGCTGTACTTCTTCCCCGCCGCGTTCTCCAAGGGCTGCACGATCGAAGCGCACAACTTCGCCGAAGCCACGGACGAATACAAGTCGCTGGGCGCCACCGTCATCGGCGTGTCGACGGACGATATCGACACGCTGAACAAGTTTTCGGTCAGCGAATGCCGCAGCAAGTTCGCCGTGGCGGCCGATGGCGACGGCAAGATCATGAAGGCCTATGACGCCGTGCACGACAAGCGCCCCGACTACGCGCAACGGATCTCGTACGTGATCTCGCCGCAAGGCAAGATCCTGTATGAATTCACGGACATGAATCCGGACTCGCACGTGGCCAACACCATGCGCGCGCTACGCGACTGGAAGGCGAAGCAATAAAACGGAAAAAACCCGGGCAAGGGCCCGGGCTTTGCTGAGACGACGCTGTGCGGCCTAATTGAACGGCCAGACCGGCGGATGCGTGCCGGGCGGACTGGACGGGCGCGTCCACCGGGCCGGCGTTTCAGAAAACCGGGCGGCATGGCGCACCGCCAGCAATTCGCCGAAACCTGACGGCTCGGTTTCCAGCAAACCATCGAATCCCGGCATCTGACAGGCCAGCCCGCCATCCACCCGCCCCAGGCTGCGCAGCCAATGCGCCGTTTGCGCCAGCGACACGCGCACGTGCCAACTGCCGCCCTCGGTCGCCTGCCGTGCCAGCGCCACTTGCGCGCCGAACGCCATCAGGTAGCCGGACGCATGATCCAGAATCTGCATCGGCAAGGGCTTGGGCGCTTCCTGGCCTGCCGCCTGTGCCTCGGCGTGGTTGAACCCCGTGGCCGTTTGCACCAGCGAATCGAACCCGCGCCGGTTGGCCCAGGGGCCGGTATTGCCGTAAGCCGATAGCGACACATAGACGATGCCCGGGCGGATGCGCGCCGCGTCTTGCGGGCCAAAGCCCAACGCGGCCAGCCCGCCCGGCCGGTATCCCTGCACGAACACGTGCGCGCTGCGCAACAGGTTGCCCAGCGCGATGCGGCCATCGGCCGTGTCCAGGTCGGCCAGCACCGACAACTTGCCCCGGCTGGTATCGATGATGTTGTCGATATTGGGCAATTGCGGCGAGTTCACCAGCATCACGTCGGCGCCATAGGCGGCCAGCGCGCGGCCACAGACCGGCCCGGCGATGATGCGGGTCAGGTCCAGTACGCGGATGTCCTTCAGCGGGCGCGCGTCGTGCCCGTACTTGGGCAAGGGGCGCGGGTCGGCCTCGCCGATGCGTTCGATGGTCATCAAGGGCTGCGAGGCGATCGCCTGGCCCTGGGCATGGCGGTCCCATTCGTCAAAGCTGCGCATGGCTGCGACCACCATGCCGGCATCAGCGGCGACCTGCTCGAAATCCAGCGCCTTCCAGCGGCTGAGCGCGCGCTCCACCGTTTCCCGCGTGGTGCCCTCGCCTGTCGGACACCCCAGCAAGGCCAGGGCGCCGTCGCGGTGATGCGCGAAGTTGGCGTGGATGCGCACCCAGCCCCCGTCGCCGCAGCGGTACACGCCGCTGACGGGATCCCATGGGTTAGGCGTCACGCCGTTGATCTTGAAATGGCTACGGCATTCCTGCGCGGCGTGAAGCATGTCGACCGTGACCTGCTGCCGCGCGCCACCGCGCAGATGCCAGAGTTCGGCCGCGGCCAAGGCTGCGGCCGCCATGCTCGCTTGCGCCGCCGCGCCCACCGCAAAGGCCGAGGGCAGCACCGGATCCGCGCCGGTCAGCAACACATGATCCAGCGACTCGTCGGGAAGATCGAGTGAACGCCATAGCTTTTGCAGGACATCGAGCGACGTCTTGCCGGCGGGTGTGCGTCCCCTCAGAAAGGACGGGCGTAGGTCCATCAGATTTCCCATAGCGTTCACTTTGCTCTCGTCGTTAACTGAATTACATGGCGCGGGGACAGGCGCGTCAATACGTACGCAGCCTCAGCGTGTTTCATGGTTTGACCGCGCGCGGACGGGGAAAGCACACAGGCGGCCCAGGGCCCCACCCGTCCCCCGCGTTGCTCCCCCGGTCACATCTACTCGTAGTTTTTACATCGTCTTCCATGCCGGCCCGCACGCTAGAATGCCAGCCTCGATGGCCGGGCGCGACTGTCCGCCGATTCCCGTACTGGATTGCCCTAGATGAACACGCTGCTCTGGCTACGCACCGATCTGCGCCTGCACGACAACCCCGCCTTGGCCGCCGCCGCGGAAAACGGCACGGTCACCGCGCTGTTCCTGGCGTCGCCTGGGCAATGGCGCCTGCATGGCGACGCGCCGGCCAAAGTGGATTTCTGGCTGCGCAACCTGCGCGAACTTTCGGCCGATCTGGGCAAGCTGGGCATTCCCCTCAAATTGCTGACTGTCTCCGACTGGAGCGAGGCCGCGAGCGCCATCGCGGACTTCTGCCAGGCGCACGGGATTGCGCAAGTCCATGCCAACACCGAATGGGCCATCAACGAACGCCGCCGGGATGCGGCCGTGGCCGACGCGCTGCAAGCCATCGGCGTGGACTGGACGCTGCACCACGGCGCCTCGCTGCTGCGTCCCGGCACGGTGCTGACGGGCAAAGGCGAGTGCTACCGCGTCTACACTCCCTATGCGCGCACCTGCCGGGAACGCTTGCGCACCGCGCCCCTCCGCCCCGTGCCCGCCCCCCGCGCCCAAACCGCGCCGGCGTGGAAGGCCGACGCCCTGCCCGACGCCTTCGATGGATTCCCGCCCGCCAGCGACGCCGTGCGCGCGCTGTGGCCCGCCGGTGAAACCGCCGCCAGCGACCGGCTGGCCGCCTTTGCCGACGGCGTCATCGACGCCTACAAGGACGAGCGCGACTTCCCCTCGCTGCCCGGCACCAGCTGCCTGTCGCCCTATCTGGCGGCCGGCGTGCTGTCGCCCGGGCAAGCGTTGCGCGCCGCGCTGGCGGCCAACCACGGCGAATTGGACAGCGGTAAGGCCGGCGCCGCCACGTGGATCAACGAACTGCTGTGGCGCGAGTTCTACCAACACCTGCTGGCCGCCTACCCGGCGTTGTCCATGCACCAGCCCATGAAACCCGAAACCGCCGCCGTGCCGTGGCGCGACGCGCCTGCCGACCTGCATGCCTGGCAGCAGGGAAAAACGGGCATTCCCATCGTCGACGCCGCCATGCGGCAGTTGCTGGCGCTGGGCTGGATGCACAACCGGCTGCGCATGGTGGCGGCCATGTTCCTGTCCAAGAACCTGCTGATCGATTGGCGCTCGGGCGAAGCCTGGTTCATGGCGCAACTGGTGGACGGCGACCTGGCGGCCAACAACGGCGGCTGGCAGTGGAGCGCCTCCACCGGGGCCGACGCGGTGCCCTATTTCCGCGTGTTCAATCCCCTGTCGCAATCCCGCCGGTTCGATCCGCGCGGCGTTTTCCTGAGGGAATGGCTGCCCGAATTGGCGCACCTGGATGATCAGGCCATCCATGACCCCAGCCCCATGGAACGCGCGGCCGCGGGCTATCCGACGCCCATCGTGGACCTGGCGCAAAGCCGGCTGCGCGCGTTGGAAGCGTTCGGCAACTTGCCCGCCGCCTGACCGCTATCGCACGAATTTACGTTTTGCATAACATTCCAATATCTTGATGTAGATCAACCCCACGCACGCGCCCCTCCCCGATGATCCCCGGCTGCACCACGCCCCGCCCATCACAGGACGACAGACGCATGCGCAACAATCAGCCGGTTTACGACAAGGAATACACGCTTCACGACGAGCAGTACCTGATCTCCCGCACCGACGCCCGTGGCCGCATCATTTACGCCAATCCCGCGTTCGTGGAAGTCAGCGGCTTCTCACGCGAAGAACTGGTGGGCGCCGCCCACAACATCGTGCGCCACCCGGATATGCCCGAAGCCGCCTTCGAGGATTTGTGGCGCACCATCCAGCGCGGCGAATCCTGGACGGGCGTCGTCAAGAACCGCCGCAAGGATGGCGGTTATTACTGGGTGCTGGCCAATGTCACCCCCATCATCGAACGCGGGGAAACCGTCTGTTATGCGTCGGTTCGCGTCAAGCCCACCCAGGCGCAGATCGACGCGGCCGACGAGCTCTATGGAAAATTGCGCGACGGCACGTCGCGCGGCGTGCGCCTGGTGCGCGGCCAGGCGCGGCCCACGGGCATCGCCGGCGTCCTGGCGCGCGGCAAGCTGTGGCGCCTGACTGGCGTGCGTTCGCGCATGCTGGCCTGGGCCATGCTGGCGTCCGCCTTGTTCCTGGGCGCGGCCGGCGTCGCGCTGTACGGCATGTTCGATCGCATGCAGCCCGAAGAGCTGGCCATCGCCGCCGCCGTGCTGGCGGCAGGCGTGGTCCTGATCTTCGCCTCAGGCTGGGGATTCGCGCGCAGCATCTCGGGGCTGCTGGCGACCGCGACCGACTTCACCCGGCAGATCGCCGCGGGCAACCTCAGCACGCCGCTGCCCTCGGCCAGCCTGCGCGACGAAATCGGCGCCCTGAAGTTCTCGTTGGAAGTCATGCGCAAAAGCCTGGTCAGCATCACGCGCGACGTGCACGACGGCATTGAAAGCGCGTTGCATTCAGCCGCGGAAATCGCCGACGGCAACGAAGACCTGTCCGCGCACACGCAGCGCCAGGCCGCATCGCTGGAAGAAGCCGCAGCCAGCATGGAACAGCTGGCCGCCACGGTGAAGCAGAACGCGTCGAACGCGCACGGCGCAGACCGGATGGCCAGCCAGGCCTCGGACATGGCCAAGCGAGGCGGCCAGGTCGTGGACGATGCCGTGGCCGCCATGCACGGGATTGTCGAGAGCTCCTCGCGCATCACCGAAGTCGTAGGCATCATCGACGGCATCGCCTTCCAGACCAACATCCTGGCGCTGAATGCCGCCGTCGAAGCCGCGCGCGCCGGCGAAGCCGGCAAGGGCTTCGCCGTGGTGGCCACCGAGGTGCGCAGCCTGGCGCAGAAAAGCGCCACGGCCGCACGCGAGATCAAAGCCTTGATCGAAGCGTCCAACGAACGCGTCAACGACGGCGTGCGGCACGTGGAGCGCGCGGGCGCCGCCATGCTGGATATCGTGGATTCGGTGCAGCAGGTCACGCACATTATGAATGAGATCGCGGCCACCTCCACTGAACAGCACACCGGCATCGATAACGTCAGCCGCACCATTTCGGAAACGGATACCGCGGCCCAACGCAACGCCGTACGGGTCGAGCAGGCCGCGCTGGCCGTGGACAACCTGCGCACCCGAGGCGCGCAACTGCGCCACGCCATCGAAGTGTTTCGCGTGGCCGGCAGCCAGACGGTGTTGCCCAAACGCGCCGCCGCGCCCGTGCCGGCGGGACGGATCGCGACCTCCGGCGCGCGGCCGTTGCTGGAAGGCCAGGCCTGACGACCCCGCGAGGCCGGCTCAGGCGCCCGCCGCCGCCTGCTTGTCCAAGCGCTTGATGAACACCTGCAGTTCTTTTTCGACCTGTTTGTCACCGCGGGCCTGGGCGGCCTCCAGGCCCGAATTCCACGCCGCCCTTGCCCCCTCGACGTCGCCCAGGCCGAGGCAGGACTTGCCCAGCCATTTCCAGGCGACCGAGTAGGCGGGATCGAACGCCAGCGCCGCACGCAGGTGCGGCTCGGCTTCGCGAAAGCAATCTTGCTCGGCATAGGCCTTGCCCAGCGAAAACCGCAGCAGCATGTTGTCGGTGCCCTTGGCCAGCATGGCCTCCAGGCGTTCAATCATTCCTTCCAT
>NZ_DBHKZA010000030.1:0-69206 GCF_057314935.1 Achromobacter sp. | reverse complement strand
AGACCAGATCGCCTCAGCCACGACCGACGGCGAGATGCCGTCCATGCCTGGGCAACCAGACGGTTCAAGTGGATGCAAACAGGGGGCGTAACGCATGACGGGGCTGCATCCGAACAGTCCGATCGTCGGGACGTTATGGGCAACCGCGATATGCATGCCCATGCTGTCATTGGTGGCAAAGGCCAGGGTGCGTGCGATGAGCGCCTGGCTCACGCAAATATCCGTGGCGTCTTGCGTGATGTCGAGCACGCGGATCGATGAAGGCAAGGCCGCGCGGATCTCTTGCGCGATGTGCCGTACATCGCTGGCGCCGCACAACAGAAACGCCAGCTCAGGGTCACGCTCGTGCAGAATTCGGGCGACCTGCGCAAAGGACTGCGCCGAATAGCGCCGCTTTTCCGCAGAGGCGTTCAAACCAAAGCCGACCATCCGCGGCAGCCCTTGGGTGAGGTGCGCGGCAGCATTCAAGGCGTCCGGGGCGATTTCGAGCGAGGGATAGCATGCCTCGTAGGGACAGCCCACCTTGCGCAGCATCGCCGGCAGCCAGGTATGCGTATCGGGATGGGGCGTGCCCTTGCGGCGCACCCAGATCTGTTCCGTGAGCCAGCGCGAAAAATGCGGATGATGCCAGCGCAGAAAGCCGATGCGCCGCGGGATGCCTGCCAGACGGGCGGCCGCCGCGACGTGCGAGCGGAACGTGAACAGGAAAAGCGCGTCGTAGGATCCGGCCGCCAATACGGTGCTTATCTGCGCGACGCGCGTTCGGCCCTGCAACTTGCTGACTTCCTTAAGCGGGACGACTTCCTTGACATAGGGCTGCGCACGGAACAGCGCCAGCGATGACTCGTGCTGCGTCATGAGCAGCGTGACGGGAGCGCCTGCGTAGTCCGCCAGGGCCCGCACGAAAACCATATTGAGGATGCCGTCGCCAATCCCGCCGGAAATGTAAATGGCAAGATTGCTTGGCGCACCACCGTCCCACGTCGACCCGTCCATATCGCTTGCCTGTGTAAGAGGATGACACCACTACGCCGGGTATGCGCTTTGCACCCTTAGGCACCTGTTTGGCGGTAAATGCCGTTGCTGGGCAACGGCGTGTTCCAGATTGGATTCATGCATGGAATATTGATCCAACGGGCGTGGATTGTCGCTGATTTTCTACGCGCCAAGCCTGGCCGGACGCGTGTTTTACAGGGGGAGGAGCAGGGGGTTTTCCCTGTAGTGCGGTTTCGGCGCTATTCGCTTATGTGGTTGAACTGGATCGATTCCGGGGCGATGCCGCCTTGGCGCAGCCGGCCGTCAATATCCTCCTGCGCGCCGTCCCGGCTGTCCGGTGAGGGCAGTTCCAGCCAATTGGCCAGTTCGCGCTTTGCCTGGGGCGTTTCCGAGATACTGCCGTTGACCAGGGCGACGCCTTCTCCGCCGTCAAGTTTCCGGTAGGTGATTTGCGTTTTCATCTTCGCTCCTAAGATGCTGGTCGGGCCAGCTGGGGGACAAACCGATTTCGCGTTAGCGGGCGCTGGCGTCGTTATTCGAGATGCCGCGGGCGCCTGCCGCATGGTTATGCTTACGTCCGCCACGAGTATTGGGGACGTTGCACGGTTTCAGGGCTCAGCAAGTATTGTTCCGCGCCCGCGGGGCAGCGCTTGACCCTTACGTAACGTCATGTCCGACAGTTCATTTTGCGCCAACAACGGAGGAAATCATGCGGCTGAAAGTCGGAGAACTGGCCAGGCGGAGCGGATTGACCGTTCGCACGCTTCACCACTATCACGCCATCGGTTTGCTGACGCCCTCGGCGCGCGCCGACAACGGCTATCGGCTATACGGCCGCGACGATATCGCCCGACTGCACCAGATTCAGGCATTGCGTCGCTTCGGCTTGCCGTTGGCAGAAATCGGCGCCTACCTGGACCAGCCGGCCACGCCCCTGGATGCGATCATTTCCAAACAGATCGCAATGCTTGACCGCCAGATTCAACAGGCCGCACGGCTGCGCGAACGCTTGGCGCAGCTGCAACGCCAGTTGGCGGATGGCACGGAACCCGAGCTGGTCGATTGGCTATCGACTTTGGAGATGATGAACATGTACGACAAGTATTTTTCACCCGACGAACTGGCCCGTCTGCCCATGTACGCCCGCAGTCCCGAGGGGGACGCGGATTGGATCGCGCTGATCGGGCAAGTGCGCCAGCAGATGGAGCAGGGCGCCGCGCCGGCGGATGCCCGGCCAGGAGAACTGGCGCAGCGCTGGATGACGCTGCTGCTGCGAGACACCAACGGGGATCCCCGCCTGCTGGTGAAACTGAACCAGATGCACGAGCAGGAACCTGCGATGCAAGCACACATCGGCATTTCGCCTGAGATGCGCGACTATGTGCTGCGCGCCTTCTCCGAAGGCAAGCTGCGCCTCTATGAAAAATACCTGACGGTTGACGAAGCGCGCTTCATGCGGGCGCACTACTACGACCGTATCGGCGAATGGCCGACGCTGATAGCCCGGGTCCGCGACGCCATCGACGCCGGCCAGGCGCCGGGCTCCCCGGTCGGCCTTGAACTTGCGCGTCATTGGTTGGCGCTCTTTTGCACCTACGCCGGCAACGATCCCGCCACGCACGCAAAGTTCCGGCAGGCGCTGATGACCGACCCGGACCTGACGGCGGGCACCTGGGCCGACGATGCGACGCTGGCGTTCATGCGGCAGGCAATGGGCGCATTGGCCGCGGCGCGTTGACCTCGGGCTGCGCGGGATAAGGCATACTTCGCGACGCCAGGCGCAACCACGCGCGCGGGACGCTTTCTGCGTGTCGCGCGCCGCGCCCGATGGCGTCGCGCTGCCAGCGCGTAGATAAAAAAGTCGCGCCGTTCGATGCGCGAAGTCGTCAACGAGGAGACAGGGATGACGAAGCAGTCCAGGATGTATGCCGTGTGCCGCCAGGTCGGCAGGGCGTTGCTGCCGGCCGCAGTGGCGGCGGGCTTGGTCGCGGCGCCTGCCGCACAGGCCGACGAGTATCCATCGCAGCCGATCAAGCTGATCGTTCCGTTCGCGGCGGGCGGCGGCAATGACGGGATTGCGCGCCTGTTGGGGCAGTTGCTGTCCGACGGGTTGAAGCAGCCGGTCGTGGTCGAGAACCGTCCCGGCGCGGGCGGCAAGCTGGGGGTGGAGCAAGGCCTGAGGGCTGCGCCGGACGGCTATACCTTGACCTTGATTTCCAATAGCTATTCGGTCAACCCCAGCCTGTACAAGTTGCCGTTCGATCCGGTGGGCGACATGACGCCGATCGGGATGATCGCGCGCGCGCCGTTCTTCGTGTCCGTCAACCCCAAGGTGCCGGTCGAGACCTTGGGTGAACTCGTCGCCCTGGCCAGGAAGAAGCCCGGCGTGCTGACCTATGCGTCGTCAGGCACGGGCGGGATTTCGCACCTGGCGACCGAGGCTTTCCTGAAGACGGCGGGGATTTCCATGATCCACGTGCCGTACAAGGGGTCGGCGCCGGCATTGACCGATACCGTATCCGGCCAGGTCGATGCGATGCTGACGACCGCGGGCTCAACCTTGCCTTATCGCGCGGACAACCGCCTGAAAGTGCTGGCGGTGACGCTGCCGCAGCGCGTTTCGTCGGCGCCGGACATTCCGACGGTGCGCGAAGCGGGGGTCCCGTATGACGTGACGGTGTGGTACGGCATCATTGCGCCCAAGGGCGTGCCGCCCGCCATCCAGGCCAAGCTCAATGCGGCGATCAATGCGGCCGTCGTGCTGCCCGAGATGGCGGATCGATTGAAGGCGACGGGCGAGGCGGCCGCGCCGGGCAGTCCGCAGGACTTCCGCGACCAGATCGTGAAAGAGATCTCGCTTTGGGGCGATGTGGTGCGCGAGGCGGGCGTTACCGTCAACTGATGCGCGAGCCGGGCGCGGCCTTGAATGCCGCCGCCTTGATCCCTAAACGAAAGGCCGTTCGCGAATCATCACGAACGGCCTTTGCTTTTTGTTTTCTGCCCTGAAGGCTTGCCAGGGGAGCGGGGTTGCGCCGATTCCCTACTGGGCAGTCTCAAAAACGTAAGTCTGGCCGGAACCCTGGGACGGGTTGTACAGGGGGCACCATCCATTCACCGGGGCAACGGTGCAGTACCGGTTCTGCCCGTACACCTGGGCGACTTTCCAGGTTTGGGTGTTGTCGGCGCGTTCAAGCAGATACTGCATCCGCACCCCCCGTTCTTTCTTGTCCCGTTCGTCGATGTTCATCGTATAGCCCGGGGTAGGCGGCGTGGTGTTTCGGACGTGGGCGACGACCAGCGCGCGGGTGTCGGATTGGACGTCGACGTTCACCACCTCCCGCTCGTAGCTTTGCGTGTCGCATTTTTCTTCGCCTGCCCGATTGGCCGAGAGCGCTTGCGTCGACAACTCGCCCAGCGTCGAGCGGAACGGGCGGTACAGCTCGGCCAATTCCTTGCAGACGGAGGCCGCGTAACGTTCTTCTTCGTCACGGACGTGCCACCAGGACTTCACGGCGTCGTCGGGGGTGTTGGCCGCGATCTTCAATTGCGGCGTCGCTGCCTGCAGGCGGTTCCAAGGCGATTCTTCTTTGGAGCAGCCGGCCAACACAATGGCCAGCGCCACCAGCAATGCAGGTTTTGTCACAACAACGGGTCCGGTAATGTAGGGTGGCGTCATGATACCGCTTTCGAAATAAGCCTCCGCGGTACCCACGCTTTGCGGGGCTACCGCGGCGGTTTTCGCGTACGGGAGATCGTGTTAATCTTTGTCCTATGACAATGTTGTGTCACTGAGGTTAAAACCGTGAACGCCGAGAAAACCGCCGATATCTCCCAGACGCAGCCCCTGCATGACTTGCACAACCGCTGGCCCGAAGCAGAGTCGGTCGAGGATTTCCGCCACAACCTGGCGGCAGTGCATGCGCGCATCGCGGCGGCGTGCGGCCGGGTAGGGCGGGACCCCGCCGGGGTGCGCCTGCTGCCCGTCAGCAAGACCAAGCCCGAGGGCAGTATTCGCCTGGCCCATGCGGCCGGCTGCCGGCTGCTGGGCGAGAATAAGCCGCAGGAGGCATTCCGCAAGTGGGAGGCGACCCAGGACCTGCATGACCTGCAGTGGTCCGTGATCGGCCATTTGCAGACCAACAAGGCCAAGCTGGTGGCGCGTTTTGCCAGCGAATTCCAGGCGCTGGACAGCCTGCGCGTGGCCGAGGCCCTGGAGCGGCGGCTGCAGGCCGAAGGCCGGGAGCTGGACGTGTTCGTGCAGGTGAATACATCGGGCGAGGCCAGCAAGTACGGCCTGCACCCTGATGACGTGCCGGCCTTCCTGCGTGCGCTGCCGGGGTTTTCCGCGCTGCGCGTGCGCGGATTGATGACGCTGGCGCTGTTCTCGGCCGAGGCCGAGCGGGTGCGCCAGTGTTTTGTGCTGTTGCGCAGCCTGCGCGATCAACTGCGGCAGGATGCGCCGGCGGGTATCTCGCTGGACGAGTTGTCGATGGGCATGTCCGGGGATTTCGAAATCGCGATTGAAGAGGGCGCGACGGTCGTGCGGGTGGGGCAGGCGATCTTTGGTGCGCGGGCCCTGCCCGACAGCCACTATTGGCCGACCGCGCAAGCGGACGACGCCGATTCGTAAACGCTGTCCGCCATCCTTGGGGCGCCTGAAGCGCGTCCTCATCCTCCTGTTTGAAAGGCTCCGATATGACCCGAAGCGCCGTCGCGATCCGCCATCTGCATTTTGAAGACCTGGGTACGCTGGAGCCGCTGCTGCGCGAGCGCGGCTACGACGTGCGCTACGTCGATGCGACGGCGCAGGAATTGCCCGCGCTCGATGCGCTGGCCCCCGATTTGTTGATCGTATTGGGCGGGCCGATCGGCGCGTTCGACGATGCGACCTATCCGTTCGTCAAAGACGAGCTGGCCTTGGTGCAGCGCCGTCTGGGCGCGGGCACGCCGATCCTGGGCATTTGCCTGGGCGCGCAGTTGATGGCGCGCGCGCTGGGCGCCCGGGTCTATCCGCTGGGCGTGAAGGAAATCGGCTTCGGACCGCTGCAGTTAAGCAAAGAAGGCCGCGAATCCCCGCTGGCGGCATTGGGCGACACGCCGGTGCTGCATTGGCATGGCGACCAGTTCGACATTCCCGCAGGGGCCTCCCGGCTGGCCGGGACCTCGATCGGGCAGAACCAGGCATTCTCGCTGGGCAGCGCGGTGCTGGGGCTGCAGTTCCATCTGGAGGCCGATACCCGTTCCATCGAGCGTTGGCTGGTCGGCCATGCCTGCGAGCTGGCGCAGGCAGGCATCGATCCGCGCACGCTTCGGTCGCAGGCGGAAGCGGTCCAGGAACGCCTGGCCGACGCGTCTGACACCGTGTTCCGCGCGTGGCTTGACGCAATGGAAGGCAAGGCGCGCAGATAGTCGTCGCCGCGGCGGCGGGCTTACGCGCCGCCGCTGGCTTTGGCGATATCCGCGTGGCGCGCGATCAGGCCACGCAGTCCACGTAGTAACGCAAATTCCCGTCGTCGTCCCGCAGTGCCACGAAGCCGTGGATGTCGGTACCGAAGCCCGGGCAGGAGCGGTTGAGTTCGCGCGAGAACTTCAGGTAATCGACGATGCTCCGGTTGAAGACTTCGCCCGGGATCAGCAACGGGATGCCGGGGGGGTAGGGGGTGATCAGGCTGGTGGTGATGCGGCCTTCCAGATGGTCGATCTCGACGCGCTCGGTCTTGCGGTTGGCGATGTGCGCATAGGCATCGCTGGGTTTCATGGCGGGCACCGCTTCCTTCGTGTACATCTCGGTCGTCAGGCGCGCGATGTCGCTCTTCGCGTAGATCCTGTGCACGTGCTGGCACAGGTCGCGCAGGCCCATTTCCTCGTAGCGCGGGTACTTCCGGCAGAACGCCGGCAGGATGCGCCACATCGGCACGTTGCGGGCGTAGTCGTCCTTGAACTGCTGCAAGGCCGTAACCAGTGAACTCCAGCGGCCCTTCGTGATGCCGATGGTGAACATGATGAAGAAGCTGTAGAGGCCGGTCTTCTCGATGATCACCCCGTGCTCGGCCAGGAACTTGGTCACGATGGATGCCGGGATTCCGTCGGCGGCGAAACGGCCGTCCATGTCCACCCCGGGGGTCAGGATGGTGGACTTGATTGGGTCGAGCATGTTGAAGCCGCTGGCAAGCGGGCCGAAGCCGTGCCATCCGGCATCGGCGCCGTCGTCCGTGATGATCCACTGTGCCGCGCTGCCGATGCCTTCCGCTTCCAGTTCGTCCGGTCCCCACACCGTGAACCACCAGTCGTCCGCCGTGAATTGTTCGCCGACCTGCCGCATGGCGCGCCGGAAATCCAGCGCCTCGATGATGCTCTCTTCGACCAGGGTCTGGCCGCCGGGCTGCTCCATCATCGCCGCCGCCACGTCGCAGCTGGCGATGATGGCGTACTGCGGCGACGTGGAGGTGTGCATCAGGTAGGCCTCGTTGAACAAGTGGCGGTCAAGCCCGCGCGTAGCGGAGTCCTGCACCAGGATGTGGCTGGCCTGGCTGATGCCTGCCAGCAGCTTGTGCGTGGATTGCGTGGAATACACGATGGAATCGCGCGGCCGCGCCCGCTTCTTGCCCATGGCGTGATACGTGCCGTAGAACGGATGGAAGGCCGCGTGCGGGATCCACGCCTCGTCGAAGTGCAGGGCTTCCACATAGCCGTCGAGCGCGGACTTGATGGTTTCGGTGTCGTAGAGAATGCCGTCGTAGGTGGATTGCGTCAGCACCATCACGCGCGGCTGGACCTGATCGGCATCCACGCCCGCCAGCAGCGGATGGGCGCGGATCTTCGCCTTGATGGATTCCCGCGAGAATTCGTCCCTGGGGATCGGCCCGATGATGCCCAGATGGTTGCGCGTGGGCCGCAGGAAAACGGGAATGGCCCCGGTAAGCACGATGCCGTGCAGGATGGACTTGTGGCAGTTGCGGTCCACCACCACCACGTCGCCCGGCGCCACCAGGTGCTGCCAGACGATCTTGTTGCTGGTGCTGGTCCCGTTGGTCACGAAGTAGCAGTGGTCGGCGTTGAAGATGCGCGCGGCGTTGCGTTCGCTGGCGCCGATGGCGCCGTTGTGGTCCAGCAGTTGGCCAAGTTCTTCCACCGCGTTGCAGACGTCGGCGCGCAGCATGTTCTCGCCGAAGAACTGGTGGAAGACCTGGCCTACGGGGCTTTTCAGGAAGGCGACGCCGCCCGAGTGGCCGGGGCAGTGCCAGGAATACGAGCCGTCTTCCGCGTAGTCGAGCAGCGCTTTCAGGAAGGGCGGCTTGATGCCGTCCAGATAACTCCTGGCTTCGCGGATGAGGTGGCGCGCGACGAATTCGGGCGTGTCCTCGAACATGTGGATGACGCCGTGCAGCTCGCGCAGGATGTCGTTCGGCATATGGCGAACCGATTTGGTTTCGCCATAGATATAGATCGGCACATCCACATTGCGGCGGCGCACTTCGCGGATGAACTGGCGGATGTTCTGCAAAGCCGGCGCGTCTTCGGCGTCGGGCGTGAATTCTTCGTCGTCGATCGACAGGATGAAGGAACTGGCCCGGCTCTGCTGTTGCGCGAACTGGCTGAGATCATGGTAGCTGGTGGCGCCCACCACCTCGAAGCCCTCGGTCTTGATCGCTTCGGCAAGCGCCCGGATGCCCAGCCCGGATGTGTTCTCTGAACGGAAATCCTCGTCGATGATGACGATGGGGAAGATGAAGCGCATGGTCTGTCCTGTATCGAGGCGACGCCAACGGCGTGGCGGTCAGCGGCTCGGGACGGCGAAGACAGGCAATCCCAAAGCCTTGTTGGGGACAAAGGCGGGATGGGACGGGGGCTCCGGCTCAATTTCCTGTAATGTCCTGGATGATTATTATATATGTCCTAGGACAATGTCCGGGCGCAGGGCGTGGCCGCGTCGTGCCAAGGCCGGTTAACCCAGGCTGTGCTTGAGGTCTTGGGCAAGCCGGGCGCATTGCGCCGGCTCGATGCCGGAGATCGTGATCCGCAGGCCTTTGACCGCGTCCTGGACGGAGAAGGCGTCTCCGTGCCGGACCAGCCACCCTTGCCGCGCCAGCGCCAGGGCGATCGCCTGGTCGTCGGTTTGCAGCGGCACCCAAAGGTTGAGGCCATCGCCTTGCGCCAGGCAATCGATTTCCTGGGCACGCAGGGCGTCTTCCAGCATCTTTCGGCGGCGGACGTAGTCGGCGCGGGCCTGGGTAAGCAGCTCGACTGTTTCGGGCTGCGTAAGCTGGACTTCGACAATGTCCTGCAGCAGGTGGCTGACCCAATTCGTGCCGGCGGCCAGGCGCAAGCGCAGTTGCCGGGATGTGGCGGAGTCGCTTGCGACGGCAGCCAGCCGGACATCGGGGCCAAGCGCCTTGCTGAAGGATCGGATCAATGCCCAGCGGTAGGCATTGTCGGGAATGGGCGAATGGTAGGGGGCGTTGGACAGCAGGGCGAAGTGGTCATCCACGATCACCATGACATCAGGATGCTTGGCCAGCAGGCGCGACAGCGCGCGTGCCCGCTTTTCGCTCAGGCTGCAGCCCGTGGGATTGTGCGCCCGCGGGGTGATGATGACGGCTTGCGCGCCTTTGGCCAAGGCCGCCTCCAGCCCGTCGGCCTGCATGCCTTGCGCATCGACGGGAACGCCAACGGTCTGCAGGCCGATGGTCCGCAACGTGTTGATGCTGCTGAGGAAGCAGGGGTTTTCCACGGCCACCTTGTCGCCGGCCACCAGATAGGCGCCCAGCAGCCGCTCGATGGCATCCACGGCGCCGTGCGTCAGGTCGATGTCGAAACGGGCAGGGGCGTCGGGCTGGAACCAGTTGCGCAGGTGCGCTTCCAACCCCGCATTGATGGTGGGCTCGCCATACAGCCGCGTTTTGTAGGGACGCAGGCGCAAGGCGGCGTTGGCGTCCGGCAGCCACGCCGGGTTCGGGTTGCCGCTGGCGAAATCGGTCAGGGGGGAATTGGCCAGGGTGCCTTCCTGTTCGCCGGCCTGAAATGGATCGCGGATGATCGTGCCCAGGCGTCCTTGCGTGACGGCAATGCCCGCAGTGACAAGGCGGCGGTAGGCGGCGGCGACCGTATTGCGGTTCACGCCCAGGTCTACCGCCAGATCCCGCACCGGCGGCAGGGAGGCGCCCGCGGACAACTGCCGGGACAGCGCCAGAGTGCGCACGCTGTCGTAGATCTCCGCAGCGGTCTTGCCGTGAATTTTCATATCGTCCTGGGACAGTTCTGGGAATCGGGCGGGCCAGAAAACGTTCCGTCCTGTGTGGCGCGCCTGGGCTGATTTTGCCATAGCGCGTCTGGGCGCATGCGTCGTGCTCCTGGCGCTTGCAGCGCGGAGGCGTTGGCCCGGGCGCGGGCGGTCATCTTGCCTGCTTTCCCTGGCACTGCCTGGCTTCGCCCAGACGGCGCAGCTCGTCCAGGGTCTGGCGCACCAGCGGGGACGGCCGGCATTCCCGGCGGATGAACATGCCCACTGAACGCGACAGCGCCCCCTGCAGCCGCGTCTTGGCCACGCCCCGGTGGGCAGTATGGTCGAACGACGATTCCGGCAGCAGCGCGATGCCGCAGTTGGCCTGGACGAAGCGCGCGATGGTGTTGAGGTCGCGCAGCGCATAGGTCGGATGGAAGGGTTGCGATTCACGCCGGAAGGCGCGTTCGGTCAGCACGTGCACGCTGGTCCCCGGCGGCATGCTGATCAGCGGCAGCCTGGCAAGCTCGGCCGGTATCCAGCGCGTGATGGCCGGCTTGGCCTGGCGGCTGTGGAACAGCACGAAGGGTTCGGTGAACAGTTCCTGGTAGAGCAGGTCGGGCGAGCCATCGTCGCCCATGGCGGTCACCGCGATATCGACGCGGCGATCGCGCAGCAACTGCAGGGCCTCGCTGGCGATGGGGTCATGCACGTCGATGCGCGCGTTTGGGTTCGCCTGCGCCAGATTCTTGAGCAACTGGGGCAGCAGCGACGCGGCCAGCGTCGGCAGGGCGGCGACCGCGACGCGGTTGTTGCGGTCGCGCAGGCGCTGGGCAAGCTCCAGCATGCCCTGGTCGTAGTGGGCGGTGATGCCGCGGGCGATCTCCAGGATGTCCTGCCCCTCGCGGGACAGGCGCACCATGCGGGTGCTGCGCTCGAAGAGCGTCGTCCCCATGCTCTCTTCGATTTCCTTGAGCAGTTTGCTGAGCGTCGGCTGAGTGACGTGCAGCATTTCAGCAGTCTTGTGAAAGCTCAAGGTCTGGGCCAGCAGCACGAAGGCCCTCAGTTGTCTCGTCGTCAGATTCATTCTTTTTGTCTATCAATAACGTTCGGATTGGAACTTAACGCGCCCGCCGCGTGGCCTTAGTCTGTGCATCAGGCATCGTCTAGGGAGTTCGAATGTTTCGCCTCGATGGAAAGGTAGCGTTGGTGACCGGGTGCGGCACGCTCGGCGACGGATGGGGAAACGGCAAGGCCACCGCGGCAGTCCTGGCCAGGCTGGGGGCGTCGGTGTACGGGTGCGACCTCGATATCGAGGCGGCCCGGCAGTCCGCCGAGGTGATTGCCGCTGAAGGCGGCGACATCCAGGTGGGGCAAGCCGATGTCCGAGACGCGCGGCAGGTGGCGGAACTGGTCCAGGCCTGCCTCGCCGCCCATGGCCGCATCGACATCCTTGTGAACAACGTCGGCCGCTCGGAACCGGGTGACCCGGTCACGATGTCCGAAGACGCCTGGAATGATCAAATCCAGGTCAACCTGACCTCCGCGTTCTTGTGCTGCAAGCACGTCATACCCCTCATGAAGGCGGCCGGCGGCGGGTCGATCATCAACATCTCATCGATTGCCGGGCTGAGGTATGCGGGCAAACCCCAGGTGGGCTATGCGGCGGCCAAGGCGGCCCTGATGCAGATGACCGCGACGACGGCGGTCATCTACGCCAAAGACGGCGTGCGCTTGAATTCGGTCGTGCCGGGCCTGATGTTCACGCCGTTGGTCGAGCGCCTGGCGCAGAAGTATGCGGGCGGCGACTACGAGGGGTTCGTGGCGCACCGGCATGGGCAGGTCCCGACCGGCCGCATGGGCGACAGTTGGGATGTCGCCCATGCGGTGGCCTTCCTGGCTTGCGACGAAAGCCGCTACATCACCGGCCAGCAGCTGGTGGTGGATGGCGGCATCACCCTCAGCACGCCCTAGGCGGGGACGGCATCATGCACAGCGCAAGCAAACCGCCGGGCCGCGTGGCCGGCAAGGTCGCCCTGGTCTTCGGCGCCGGCTGCGTGGGGCCCGGCTGGGGCAACGGACGCGCCATCGCCGTCCGCCTGGCCCAGGAGGGGGCCTTGGTGATGGCGGTGGACCGGCAACCGGACTCCCTGCCCGAAACGTTGGAGCACGCGGGCGACTATCGCGCGAATATTGAAACCCACCTCTGCGACGTGGGCGATTCCGCGCAGGTCGGCCGTCTGGTCGACGCGATACGGCAACGGCACGGCCGCATCGATATCCTGGTGAACAACGTCGGCGGCCCTATTCCGGGCGGCGCCACCGCGTTGTCCGAAGCGGATTGGCAGCGGCAGCTCGACTTGAACCTGACCTCGGTGTTTACGACGTGCCGGCATGTGCTGGGCCTCATGGCGGGGCAAGGCGGCGGCGCGGTCGTCAATGTCTCCTCTACGTCGGCTATCCGCTGGACGGGCGCGCCGCAGGTCGGATATGCCGCCGCAAAGGCCGGGGTGATGCAGTTCGGCCGGGTGGCGGCGGTGGAATACGCCAAGCACGGCGTGCGGATCAACACGGTGTTGCCGGGGCAGTTGCACACGCCCTTGGTGGACGCGTTCCTGGCGACCCAACAGGCGGCGGGCGATGTCCAGGCGCTGCTGGGCAAGCGCCAGAAGCGCATCCCGCTGCCTTTCATGGGTGACGGGCGGGACACGGCGAACGCCGTGCTTTTCCTTGCCTCGGACGAGGCCAGATTCATCACCGGCACCGAGCTCATCGTCGATGGCGGCATGAGCGCCCGGTGCGATTGACGACAAGGGGGGGTAACGATGGCAAGAGTCGCTTACGCGGATAGCAACAACCCGGAAACAAGGCCGCTGGTCGAGCGCATCCAGCGCGAACGTTCCAGCCTGCCGAATCTCTACAAGATGCTGCTGAACAGTCCGCCTGTGGCCGAAGGCTGGCTGAACTACCTGACCGCCATCCGTCAGAAAAGCAGCTTGCCGCCCCGCTTGAGGGAACTGCTGATCCTGCGCGTGGCGGTCCTGAACGAGGCCGATTACGAATTCGAACAACACCTGCCCATCGCGCTGCGGGCGGGATGCGACGAACGCCAGGTCGAAGGCGTGAAGGCCGGCGATTTCACCGCATTGGACGGCGCTGAGCGCGCGGCCATGGCCTATTGCGACGAAATGACGCGCGCGATCCGCGTGCGCGACGCGACATTCGCCGCGGTGCGCCAAGCCTACGACGACAAGGCGATCGTGGAGATCACGGCCACCATCGCGGCCTACAACATGGTGTCGCGGTTCCTGGAGGCCATACAAGTCGATCACGAGTAAACGGCGCAAGCCGGACATAACGATAATGGGAGACAACCATGCAGAATCATTTTGGCGCTGTCGTGGCATCCGTCGCGCTGGGCTTTGCCCTGAGCGCGCCGGTTCATGCCGAACCGGCCTATCCGGCCAAGCCGATCCAGCTTGTGATTCCCTTTGCGCCCGGGGATACCGATCAGATGCTGCGGCCGATCACGGAGAAGATGGGCCAGTACGTCGGCCAGCCGCTGATCGTGAACTACAAGCCTGGCGCGGGTGGCGGTATTGGCGCGGCTTTCACGGCAGCGGCGTCGCCTGACGGCTACACCATCGTCGGCAGTTCGCCAGGGTCCCTCGTCGTTGTGCCGCTGGCCAACAAGGAAATCAAGTACACGACAGACTCCTTCACGCCGGTCGCGGCCATTGCGCTGGGCGGCATGATGATCGTCGCGCAGGGCAACTCCAAGTACAAGACGCTGGCCGATGTGGTGGCCGACGCGCGGGCGCGGCCCGACGCCATCGCCTACGGCACCTCCGGCGCCATGGGCATCAGTCATCTGCTGGGCGAGACGTTCGCCGCTGAAGCGAAGATCAAGCTGCGCCACATCCCTTTCCAGGGGAGTACGCCGGCCGTGACGGCGTTGCTCGGCGGCCATACCGATATCGCCGTTTCCGCCGTGGGGCCGGCGCAGGCGCACATCCAGGCGGGCGGGCTGCGGCCGCTGGCCGTGTTCAGCGACAAACGCCTGCAGGCCTACCCCGACGTGCCCACGCTGCGCGAACTGGGATACGCGGTCGGAAGCCCCACGATCTATGGACTCATGGCGCCCAAGGGGACGCCGCCGCAGGTGGTCGATAAGCTCTATCAGGCAACGCGCAAGGTCGTGGCCGAGCATGGCGCCGAGGTGGACAAGACGCTGGCTGGCCTGGGCGCTGAGGTCAGCGTGCTGGGGCCAACGGAATACGGCGCTTATCTGCAGCAGCAGCGTGCGCTGTTCTCGCGCGCCATCGGGCTTATTCGGGAGTAGGGGCCATGCGAGGGCCCCGCCGCAAGCCGGGGCTCAGGCGGCGTCCAGGCAGTTTCGCTCGGTCAGATGCTGCAGGAACATCCTGGAGAGCGTCCGCTCGGGGCGCAGCGTACTCCACAGCACATGGCTATGGACCTGGATGTCGGGCACCAGCGGCCGATGCGTCAAGCCCGGGATCGGCAGCGCCGCAAGCAGGCTGGACTCCACCAGCGCCACGCCGGCGCCATGGAATGCGAGCACGATGCCCGTCATGGACGTCGAGACTTCCAGGCGGATGTCCAGGGGGCGGTCCATGAAGGCGCTCAGGCGATGCCTGAGCAGGGCCTGCGGCACGTACGTGATGATGGGGTAGGGCACCAGGTCTTCAATCGAAATCGCGGCCAGCTGAGCCAGCGGATGCGTATGCGGAAAAATACAGCTGAGCACCGCGCCGCCGACCCGCAGCGATTCGATGCCATGGCGGTCACCTTGCGTGAACGCCACGCCCAGGTCGATCTGTTCGTTGATGAGCCGCTCGGCGATCAGGTTGGAATCCATCGACTGCAGGGAGATGCGGACCTTGGGGCGCGTTTCGACGAATTCGGCGACCGCCTGCGCCAGCCACGCATTGGCGATCGGCGAGCTGGCGGCGATCGACAACGACCCCTGTATGCCCTCGGCCAGGTCTTGGCTGAAGCGCTCCAGGCCGGTGACGCGGCCGAAGATGTCCTGCACTTCGGGCAACAGCGCGCGCGCTTCCGGCGTGGGCTCCAGGCGCCCGCCTTGGCGCCGGAACAGGATGAAACCCAGGCGTTGCTCGAAGTGCTTGATCGTCGCGCTGATGGCGGGCTGCGTGACGTTCAGCAGCGCCGCCGCGCCGGTGATCGAGCCGGACATCATGACGGCGTGGAAGGCTTCCAGGTGGCGTAACTGGATCCGGGACAGCATCGTGGCGTCTCCATAAGCAGGCTTTATGGCCGGCATCGTTTTCGTGATTGGCTCCCATGTTAGGCCACTCCCTAGAATCCCGGAACGCTTCATTTTCTGCAGGAGTCCCCATGTCAGCCACTCAGCAAACGGTCTACCGTCCCGAACAGGAAGACCTCTACTTTCCCGCCTACCCCACGTTTGATTCGATCCCGGCAGAGCGCTGGCATCGCCGCCAGAGGCTGGCGGCGGTATGCCGGGTCTTCGCCAAATTCGGCTACGAGTACGGCTTCGCGGGCCACGTGACGGTGCGAGATCCCGAGCATCCGGATCTCTACTGGACGAATCCGTTCGCGATGGATTTCGGACGGGTCCGCGCCAGCGACATGCTGCTGGTCGACCATCTGGGCACGGTGCTGGAAGGACGCTGGGCAGTCAATCGCGCAGGCTTTGTCCTGCATTCGGCGATTCATGAGGCGAACCGCGACCTGGTGGCGTCCTGTCACGCGCACACCACCCATGGCATGGCGTGGGCCGCGCTGGGCCGCGAACTCGACCCCATCACCCAGACCGCCTGCGGATTCTACGAAGACCAGGCCCTGATCACCGAAGAAGCCGGTGCGGTGGTGGTCGAAAACCTCAAGGGCCATGCGGTGGCTCGGGCCTTCGGCAACGCCAAGATCGCCATCCATCAGAATCACGGGCTGTTTTCGGCCGGGCGCGAATCGGTGGAAGAAGCCGCCTGGTGGTTCATCGCTGCGGAACGCGCGTGCGAAATCCAGCTCAAGGCTGAGGCGACGGGCAAGCCGCTGAAGCTGATCGGCCGGGAGGCTGCCCTGCATTCCAAAAAGCATCTGGCGACGCCTTTCATGGCTTGGCTGCACTTCCAGCCCATTTATGACGCAATCGTGCGCCAACAGCCCGACTGCCTGCTCTAGCGCGCACGCGGGCCCACGCCTCAAAACAAGAAATAGACAGAACTCAAGGAGACAAACCATGGCAATCGCCTTTCATCAGGGCGCCCTGCGCGCCGCCATCCTGACCGTTGCAGGTTTCTGTTCGCCGGCGCTCGCCGCCTGGCCCGGCGACAAGCCCATCGAACTGGTGGTCGGATTCGCTGCGGGCGGGGAAACCGACGTGCTGGCCCGCACCTTGGCGCCTTACCTGCAGAAGCACCTCTCGGGCGCCGCCAACCTCATCATCGTGAACAAGCCCGGCGCATCGGGCGCGATCGCCAACGCCTATGTGCAGCGGGCCGCCAAGGACGGCTATACGGTCGCGATGGTGAACACGCCACCCATGAATTTCATGCCGTTGGTCCAATCGACGCCCTACGACCCCGACAAGTTCGCACTGATCGGCCGCGTCGTCAGCGACCCGACGCTATTGGTCGCGCGCGCCGACAGTCCGTACACCTCGTTGAAAGACCTGGTGGCAGCGGTCAAGGCCGGACGCGCCGATGTCAGCATCGGCCAGAACGGATTGGGCAGCAATGGCGGCGTGGCCCTGAGCATCTTGACGCAGGAGAGCGGAGCCGCGTTTACCGAGGTGCCGTTTACGGGAACCGGCCAGTCGAAAATCGCGTTGATCGGCGGCCACGTCGACATGATTTTCTCCAGCCATACGGCGGTGCCCAACCCGGCCGCAGAGCAGACCAAGCTGCGCGTGCTCGCCCAGTTCGTAGACAAGCGCGCGCCGATGCTGCCGGACGTGCCCACGGCCAAGGAAGAAGGGTTTGATGTGGTCGTCCCGTCGGACCGGGGGCTGGCAGTAGACAAAGACGTGCCGCCCGAGATTCGCGACCGCTTGCAGGCGGCATTGGAGGCCGCGCTGAAAGATCCGGAGTTCCTGGCCGCGGCACAGTCTTTTTCGGCCATCCTGGCCTATAAGCCGGGCGCCGCGTGGCAGCAGGACATCGATGCGGCCAAGGCGCCGCTGGCCAAGCTGGCGGCCAGCCTGAAACAGCGCGCGGCAGGCCGCTGAAGGGGCCTGCGCCTTGCGCGCGCAGGTTGCCCGCAGCTATCCCGCCGCGGGCAGCAGTCGCATCCCTGTCCGCCTGACAAACTCTTCATACGTGATCGGCGGGCCTTCCTTTGTGCTGGGGCTGTTGGCCTGCCAGTGCACCCAGGAGCGTCCCGTCGTCGCGTCATACACAAGCTTGAAGAGATGGCTGGGCACCGCCACGCCGGATCCAATAGTCTTGGGCTTGTCGCCGTAGACCGGGCCAGTGAAGATGTAGACATCGCCCGAGGCGCGCATGACGTACTTGCGCGTGTCTTGTTCGATGCGGCTCCATGCCCCGCTATTGTGTATCTGGTCCTGGGGCACCATGTTGGCCAGCGAGAAGCTTTGCGCCATGGTGTCCTTGGAATACATGTCCGCGGCGGGCGCCATGTGGCCGCGCGAATAGCCGGATCCCCGGTAGTCGTCGAGATTGGCGCGTTCCGCGTTGGGCAGGCGCGCCTCGGCGTAGAACTTGTCGGTCCGCTGCAAGCCTTGGGCCTGGGTCAGCATTTTCCGGTTCAGCCGTTCGGCGACGAACACCGATGTCTTGGTCTGGCCATTGTGCAGGATGGCGAAGCCGGAAAAGCAAAGTTCACGCAAATTCTGGCGCGCGGGGACCGCGGGCAGGTGGCCCCGTGGAAAGAACTGCGGGCATTCCGCGAACCGCGTCTGGGTCAGCGCCCCGTTTTGCACCGCCACGGGCGCGTAAGTATCTTGGCCGGGCCATCCCAACCGATCAAGGATGGCTTGCGGCGTGAACTGCGCCGGCCATTGCGGCTTCAGGACATAGGTGGCCGCGCCGAAACTCGCCAGCGACGAGAGAAGGAGGGCTCGCAGGAATCGATAGGCGCGATTCCCCGCTTTGGATTGGGACCGGGCTGCCGGGCGTCTTTTGGTTGAAGCTGTTTTTTTCGCGCGTGTCATGCTGCCTGTGTGTTGCTGCAGGCCGGCGCCTTGGTGGAGGCCGGCACGTCAACGGATTGTAGATGACGTGCCGCGAGGCCCTCTACAGGACCAGCTTGAGCCCGATGGCCGCCATCGCGACCCCGACGCAGCCATCGAGCACGCGCCAGGCTTTCGGGTTGGCGAAGAAGGGCCGCAGCAAGCGGGCGCCGTAGCCCAGCGTGAAGAAGAAGACGAACGACGCCGACATGGCGCCCAGCGCGAATGCGGTCTTGGCGCCTTCATACTGACTGGAAATCGACCCAAGCAGCACCACGGTGTCCAGGTAGACGTGCGGGTTCAGCCATGTGAAGGCCAGACAGGCCGCCAGCGTGGCGGCCAAGCCCGCCGTTTGCCTCGTCGAGGGCGACAGGCTGTCGTGTTGCGTGCGCAGGGCGGCGCGCAGGCTGCGCGCCGCGTAGACGAACAGGAACAGGGCGCCGCCATATCGCATGGCGGGTTCCAGCCAGGGCAGGGTGTCCACGGCCAGTCCGAACCCGGCCACGCCGGCGGCAATCAGGATGGCGTCTGACACCGCGCAGGTCAGACAGATGGCGAAGACGTATTCCTGGCGTAGTCCCTGCCGCAGGACGAACGCATTTTGTGCACCGATCGCGAGGATCAGGCCAAGACTGAGCAGGAAGCCGGGAATGAAGGCGGTTGTCATGGATCACCCTGTAAAAGGGCGACAGACTAGCCGTTGCGCGAAGATTAGAAAAACTAAATAGCCTAAACCAAGTTCAGTTCTGCTTAATGGGCCGCGTCCTGCCTGCGCCGCTTAATGCGGGCGTGCCGCAGCCAGGGAAGCATTCAATGTCTGCAATTGGGTTTGCAGGGATTCCAGCAGCATCTGGATCTGTTCGGAAGTCAGCGCGTAGACCCGCCCGCGGCTGGCTTGGTCGGGGGATTGCGCGGCTTGCGTGATGAAGTCCAGGCGGACCAGCAGCGAATCGTATTCCACGACGGGCATCATCGCCCAGCCGGTCACCGGCAAGACGGCCTCGCCTTCCTTGAAGTCTTTGTCCTGCATCTCGATGTTCCTCTTCCCGGTTTCAGGCGGTTGCCCGTGCGGGAGGGGATTTTATGTGTTCAGCTTAATGTAAGCAATGGGCGAATGCTGCTATATTCAAGCCGACGCATCCCGGCCTGCCTCCGGTTGCGGTTCCAACGGACGGCGGCGTACTTCCCATTCTGAAGCGCGAAGCACGCAACCGTCGTCAAGGGCGCGGGCGGCTCAGCCGCCGCCTTGGTCCGCTGCGCGCAGCAAACCGTACAGCTTGTCCTTCAACTGCAGCTTTTCCTTTTTCAGCACCTCGATATTGGTGCCGGAACTCGGCACGATGCCGTCTTCCATGTTCTTGATCTCCTGGTCCAGATCGTTATGACGTTGGAACAGCGCCGAGAAATGCGCATTCTCGGATTTCAGCTGGGTAATGAGTTGGCGATATTCAGGGAACATTGGGGCCTCTCTTGGATACCAGTTGACGGGACCGGTGTCGCGCCAGGCACGACGCGCATCGGCGTCAATTCCATGACACGCCAACGCCCGCGCCTTGTCAACCGCACGACCCGCCGCCACACGCCCGGCATTGACGCCACGCAAGGCGCGGCGCGGCGGTAGCAACTCTGTCGCGCATGCTCACGTTTCATTACATGGGTGTTGCCGCCCGGCGATACACTCGCTTCCCCGTGGTCAGCCATAAAAGTGACATGAAACAGCGCGTGCCTATCTATCGGCAGGTCTTTGAACTTTTCCGACAGGACGGACGTATCCACGCCGGCACAGGGATGATGAGCGGCGTGATCGCGCTCTTCCTGGCCATCCTGTCGGTGCTGGGCGTGCTGGCCTTCCATTTCCCGGCCTATCTGACCACGCCGGAGCTGCGTGCGTTCTATTCCGTGGACGCGATGCGCACCTTGCTCTTCGGCGCCCTGCTCATCTCGGGTTCGATCGCGCTGGCCAATACCGTGTTGGGCCGCCAGCGCTGGCTGAACATCACCGCCTTCGTGCTCGTCTGCTGCGCCGTGGCGGCCGGCGGCAGCCAGGTCGTGGTGACGACGACCAATACCGGCAATCACCCCTATCTGGGCCTGGACTGGTTCATCCTGGACCTGCTGGCCTCCAGCACGGTCTTCATCATTTTCGAGAAGCTCACGCCGCTCTATCCGGGCCAGCCGGTGTTCCGCGGCGAGTGGCAGGTGGACATGAAGCACTTCCTGTTCAACCACCTGTCGGTGGGTGCGGTGCTGCTGTGCATCAACTTCTTCATCCACCGCCTGTTTTCCTGGGCGGCATACGAGCCCCTGCAAGCCGCGATCCAGTCCATGCCGTATTTGCTGGAGCTGTTCGTGGCGGTGCTGGTTGCCGACCTGGCGCAGTACGCGGCGCACCGGGTGTATCACGAGGTGCCGGTCATGTGGCGCTTCCATGCGGTGCATCACAGCACGCGCACGCTGGACTGGCTGGCCGGCTCGCGCCTGCATATCGTTGAATTGCTGATCACGCGTGTCGCCGTGCTGGGCGTGCTGTTCGTGCTGGGCTTTTCGAAGTCGGTGCTGGACGCCTACATCATCATCGTCGGTTTCCAGGCGGTGTTGATCCATTCGAACGTGAAGCTGCCGTGGGGGTGGCTGCGCTACATCATCGTGACGCCTGATTTCCACCACTGGCACCACTCGTCGGACACGGAAGCGATCGACAAGAACTACGCCGCGCATTTCTCGTTCATCGACTATATCTTCGGCACCGCCGTGCGCGGCGTCGGCAAGCGCCTGCCAGAGAACTACGGCATCCTGGACAACGACATGCCGGGTTCCTTCCTGGCGCAGCAGGCGTATCCCTTCCAGCGCAAGAAGTAAGCCGCTCGCCTGTCCGGGCCGCTGCGCCCGGACGGCGCCTTCTACAGCATCTTGACCGCGCGCCCGATGAACTGGATGGGTCCCGTGGGCTTGCCGATCGGCGAACCGGTCTTGGGTTCCAGCGTCAGCTCGAAGAGCTGGTTGGGTTCCAGCGGCGGCAGCTTGTCCAACGGGATGCGAACTGCCTCGCCAGGTTTGATCAGGCCCAATGACACAGGGCCGGCCCAACCGTCGGCCTTGGTCCAGAACTCCAGTGCGCGGTCCGCCGGGACTTCAGTGGCGGCGAGCGGCACCAGTTGCACGGCGTTCTGGCCGGCCTGGGCCTGCACCACCCAGCCCGGCGCCTGCGATTGCGGCGCCACCAGCACCACGACGTATTGCGCGGCGCCCGGAGCAGGCGCGGGCCGCAGCGCCAGCGTGCTGCCCAGGATCAGCACTGCGGCCATGCCGCCGGCGGCCAGGCTGCGCCAGAAGAACAGGCTATCCCAAAGGCCGGGCGCAGGCCGGTCGGCCAAGGGTTTGCGTTGGGGGCTTTCCGCGTCAAGCGTGCGGGTGATGCGCGGCCAAAGACTGGCTGACGGTTCCAGGGGCGCAGACAGGTTCGCAAGCGGCAGCAGCCGCTCTTCCCAGCGTGCGATGGCGGTGCGCAACGCCGCGTCGTGCGGCAGACGGGCCTGAACATCGCGGCGCGCCTGGGCCGACAAGGTGCCCAGCACATATTCGCCCGCCAGTTCGTCCAGGCTGTCGGGGGATTCTTGGGGGGCGGTCATGCCAGGCACTCCTTGAGCGCTTGCAGGCTGCGCTTGATCCAGGCTTTGACGGTGCCCAGCGGCGCCCCCAGGCGTTGGGCGATCTCGCTGTGCGACAACCCTTCCACATACGCGTGCAGTACGCAGTTGCGGCGCACGGGTTCCAATTGTTCCAGGCACGGGCCGATCTGGCCGGCACTGGCGCGCCAATCGAAGGCGTCGCGCGTGTCGTGCCAGGCTTCGATGGCGTCGCGGGCGTCCAGGGCGGCGGCCGCCTCTTCATCGACGCCGGTCTCGCGCGCCGTGTCGCGCAGCGCGTTCAGCGCCAGGTTGCGGGTGATGCTGTAGACCCAGCCGCGCCCCGATCCGCGGGATGCGTCGAAGCTGCCCGCCTGGTTCCAGATCCTGACGAAAGCGTCATGCACGATGTCCTCGGCCCACGTGCGGTCGCGCAGCAGTCGTTGGGCCACGCCAAGCAGGCGCGGGCCTTCTTGCCGGTAAAGGGCTTCCAGCGCCGGGCGGCGGCCGGCGGCGCACTCCTTGATCGCAGCGTCGTAATCGAAATCCGGGGCCAGGCGATTCGGCATGCGAGAGCGGGAGCGGGAAGTGGGCGGCCGTGCGGAAAAGGTACGCACGGTGGTCGGTTGCGCCATCTTACCGGACTCCCCTTGACGCCGCCCGTGCCTGCCGCCGCATGCGGCCGGCCCGGGCGGGGCTTTTAGTTCGCCTTCCAGAAGATGTAGTCGGCCTGGTATTGCACCTGGCTCTTCTGGCCCAGCGTGGCCGGCGTGCAAGGCGTCTTCGGCGCCACGCCGCCCTTGAGCGCCACGCGCTGGATATACGTCACGCCCGTCAGCGCGCCGGCTCCCTCGGCGGGGTTGGCCTTCACCAGTTGAAAGGGCAGGTGGCCGTCGCCCGATGGCGCAACCGCCACTTGCGTGCCGGTCAGCTTGGACCCGTCCATGGCTTCCCAGGTGGCCGGGGGGCCGTAGTAGGTGCCTACCTGCTTGCCCTGGCGGTCGTTCAAGACCGCCTTGGGGCCGGCGAAGACCCATTCGGTCTGGCTCTTCATGTCCGCCTTGGCGCGGCATTCATAGGTGATTTCACCCACGCCTACGGTTTCCCAGGCTACCTTGTTGCCCGCGGGCACTCGGACGCTTGCGGGAAGGTCGGTCTGCGAATAGGCCATGGACTTGGCGCTCATCGAGCCGCAAGCGGCCAGGAGCGACACGGCGAACAGGCCGGCAACGGTGGGAATGCGATTCGGACGTTGGGTCTTCATGAGTGGTCTCCAGCGGCAGGAAAGTGCCTGTAGACGACGCGCCCGATGCGCGCCGGTACAGGTACTACACGCGGGAGACCCAATCGGATGCAGGCCGGATGCAATTATTTTGCGTCCGGCCTGTGGGGGAAGGGGCGTGATTACTTGGCGGACCGGTTGGCCGAGTAGGAGGCCATCAGGTTGCGGTAGTCGGGGATGTGGTTGGCGAACAGCGTGCCCAGACCCTCGACGTCATTGCGCCAGTCGCGATGCAGTTCGCATGCCACGCCGAACCACGACATCAATTGCGCGCCGGCCTGCTCCATGCGGCTCCAGGCGGCGTTGCGGGTGACTTCGTTGAACGTGCCCGAAGCATCGGTCACGACGAACACGTCGAAGCCTTCTTCCAGCGCCGACAGGGCGGGGAAGGCGACGCACACTTCAGTGACCACGCCGGCGATGATCAGTTGCTTCTTGCCGGTAGCCTTGACGGCCTTTACGAAGTCTTCGTTGTCCCAGGCGTTGATGTTGCCGGGGCGGGCGATATAGGGCGCCTTGGGGAACTTGTCTTTCAATTCCTGGACCAGCGGGCCGTTGGGGCCGTCTTCGAAGCTGGTGGTCAGGATCGTGGGCAGCTTGAAGTATTCAGCCAGATCGGCCAGGGCCAGCACGTTGTTCTTGAACTGGTCGGGTTGGAAATCGCGCACCAGGGAAAGCAGGCCGGCCTGGTGGTCCACCAGCAGGACGGCGGCTTCGTTCTTGTCCAGTTTCACATAGGGTTTGGTCATGGTTTGCTCCGTTATGTCGTCAGGTCGTGGTGCGCGGGATTGGCGCGGGGTTGAACACGTGAGTGCATGAACAGAATTCTAAATACAAGCCAATAACCCCGGTAGACGGAGTTTTCGCGCCTCAGCGTTCTATAAATCGGACGATGCGAGGCCGCTTTTCAGAAAGGGGATGCCGTGGCGTTGCTGGGTCTCGTATTCGCGTCGGGCGCTTTCACGGTACTCCGCATTCATGAAATCCAGAAGCTCGCGCACGGCGGGCAACAAGCCCCGACGCGACGGGAATACGGCATGGACGGCGCCCGGCTCCGGATACCAGGGCGCGCCGACCGGCACCAGCGTGCCCGCATCCAGTTCGTCGCGGATCATCATCAGGGGCAGGGCCGCTACGCCCACGCCGCGCAGCGTGGCTTGCTTGAGCGCCAGCATGTCGTCCGTGACCAGCCGGGGGGTGAACGGCACGTTCTGCCGGGCGCCGTCAGGGCCGTCCAGGCGCCATTGGCATTCGCGCTGCTCAGTGCCCAGCGCCAGCGTGGGCAGCTGGCTGATCTGGCTGACGTCGGCGCCCGCGGGCAGCGTGCGCGCCAGCGCCGGGCTGGCCACGAGGCTCTGGCAACTGATGCCCAGGTGCTTCATCACCAGGTCGCTGCTTTCGATGGGGCCGAACCGCACGCGCACCGCCAGGTCGAACCCCTCGCGCAGCACGTCGACCGGGCGCGAAAAGCTTTTCAGGTACACGTGCACCTTGGGGCACTTTTCCATGAAGCGCGCCACGACATCGCCCAGGAAGTAATAGATCAGCGCGGGCGGCGCGCTCATGCGGATCGTGCCTTGCGGCTCGGCGTGGGTGCGGTCGATGACGTCCTGCGCGGCTTCGGCGCCGGCCAGCATCGACAGGCACTGGTCGAAGTATTCCTGGCCCAGTTCGGTCACGGCGAAGGTGCGGGTCGACCGCTGGATCAGGCGCACGCCCAGGCGGTCTTCAAGCAGGGCGATGCGGCGGCTGAGGCGGGACTTGGGGATGTCCAGGGCGCGCCCGGCCGGCGCAAAACCGCCGTTCCTGACGACCTGGACAAAGTAATAGAGATCATTCAAGTCGTGCATGGACTTTCCGCTGTTCTGAAAATGGGATACAGCGGGGAGCATATAACGCCCGCTACGTCCCCAGGCGGAAAGCCTGCGCGCGGCGCCGGTTGCCGACGCCCTGCCGGATCAGGCCGGCGCGCCGACTGATTCTTCTTTCCAGCGCTGCTTGTCGCGCAGCGGTGGCGTGCCGAACAGGCGGCTGTATTCGCGGCTGAATTGCGACGAACTTTCATAGCCCACGGCGTGCGCGGCCAACGCCACGCCGGCATCGTCGCTCAGCATCAGGCGGCGGGCTTCCTGCAATCGAAGGTGCTTCTGGTATTGCAGCGGGCTCATCGCGGTGGCCTGCTTGAAGTGGTGATGCAGCGACGACACGCTCATGTGCACGTCGCGCGCGATCTCCTCCACGCGCAGCGGCTGGGCGTAGTTGTCGCGCAGGATGCGGATGGCCTTGGCCACGCGGTTGAGCTGGCTGTCCTGCAGCACCGTTTGGCGCAGCACCACGCCCTGGCCATTCATCAGCAGGCGGTAGAGCAGTTCGCGCTTGACCATGGGCGCCAGGATGGGGATGTCGCGCGGGGTGTCCAGCAGCCTCAGCAGCCGCAGCACGACGTCCAGCAGCGACCCGCCCAGCGGATTGACGCACAGCGCGCGCGACGCTTCGGCCGGCAGCAGTGGTGGGAGGTTCTCGTCGCTGATCAGTTCGGCGATCTCTTCCGGGTTCAGGTCCAGGCGCAGGCCCAGATACGGCAGGGTCGGACTGGCGACCGACACCTTGGCCACCACGGGCAGATCCACCGATGAAATCAGGTAGTGGAAGGGGTCGTACTCATAGGACTCGTCGCCGATCAAGAGGCGCTTGGACCCTTGGGCAATGACCGCCAGCGCCGCTTTCTGCAAACCGGGTTTGGCGCCGGTGGGCTGCGACAAGCGGTGCAGGTACAAGCCCTCGATAGGCGTGTCCAGCGAGCCTTCCAAGTGCCCCGTCATCCGGTCCAGCGTGCAGAGCAGCTCGCGGCGCGCCGGCTCGTAAGCGATGTCCAGGGAGGCGGCGTTCGCGAAATCTCCGGGTGCAGCGGTAGTAATAGGCATGGAGGCTCCTGAAAGCGTGCCGCCCGCGCGGGCGACCGGCGGAGCAGAGGATTAAGCGGGCTCCAGTGTATGCCCAGCAACGGCGGGCTGGACAGTCGCCATATCGGGGTGTGGAGAAATGGGCAAAAAGATTGGAGGATCGGGCGCATGCCTGATCCTCTGCCGCACCTGCCAGAGAATCAGGCAAAAAAGGGGCAGGATCAAGCAGCGCGCGGGCGGCCTTCCGGACGCATACTGTCTTCACCCCGGCAAGCCAGCGTCCGGCGCCCCATCCCGGGGTGCGCAGGCCGGCTGCCCCCCAGAAGGAGTGCAATCATGCGGTACAAGAAATTCGGCAGCACCGGCCTGTTCGTCTCGGAACTCTGCCTGGGCACCATGACGTTCGGCGGCGAAGGCGAGCTGTGGAGCAAGATCGGCGACCTGCAGCAAGAGGACGCCAACCGCCTGGTGGGCCGGGCATTGGATGCGGGCGTCAATTTCATCGACACGGCGGACGTGTATTCCGAGGGGCGGTCGGAAATGATCACCGGGCAGGCGTTGCGCGACCTGAAGGTGGCGCGCGATGAGGTCGTCATCGCTACCAAGGTCTTTGGCCAGACTGGCGCCGGCGTGAATGCGCGCGGTAATTCCCGCTCGCACATCCTGGACAGCGTCAAGAAAAGCCTGTCGCGTTTGCAGCTGGACCATATCGACCTCTACCAGATCCATGGGTTCGACCCGGCCACGCCGGTCGAGGAAACCGTGCGCGCCCTGGACAACCTGGTGCAGCACGGCCACGTGCGCTACGTGGGCGTCTCCAACTGGGCCGCCTGGCAGATCATGAAGGCGCTGGGCATCGCCGAGCGCCTGGGGCTGGCGCGGTTCGAATCGCTGCAGGCCTATTACACGATCGCGGGCCGCGACCTGGAACGCGAACTGGTCCCCATGTTGCAAAGCGAAGGGGTGGGCCTGATGGTGTGGAGCCCGCTGGCCGGCGGCCTGCTCAGCGGCAAGTATGGACGCGACGGCTCGGCCGAAGCCGGTAGCCGCCGTGCCGCGTTCGACTTCCCGCCCGTCGACCGCGACCGCGCCTATGACAGCATCGACGTCCTGAAAACGGTGGCCGACGCGCGCGGCGTGTCGGTGGCGCAGGTGGCCTTGGCCTGGCTGCTGCACCAGCAGGTGGTAACCAGCGTCATCATCGGCGCCAAGCGCGTCGATCAGCTGGACGACAACCTGGCGGCCACCGGCATCACCCTGACGCAGGACGAACTGGCCGCGCTGGACAAGGTCAGTGCGCTGCCGCCCGAATATCCCGGCTGGATGCATGTGCGCCAAGGCGAATTCCGGCGCAAGCAACTGGCCGAATCGGGCGCGGCGTAAGCGCGGCGGCGTTCAGGGCTGGACCAGGGACCAGGCGTCGACAAACGTCTCCAGGTCCAGCGGCCGCATCTGCGGGTTGCCGGCCTTGAACAGGCCGGCGAAGCTCAAGTCGTTCATCGCGCCGTTGAATCCCCCGTACGAGGCCTTGCCCCAGGGCCGCTGCTGATAGACGGCCAAGGGGCTGTCCAGATCGCGGGCGATGCCGGCGATGGCCGCGCGCAATTGCGCCCTGAGCGCGTCGGGCGCGTCGGCGGCCAAGGCCACCAGCAGCTTGCCGCCAAATTGCATCGGCGTGGCAAGGGCCACGGCGCAGGGGGGCGACACCGAGACGTAGCAGTCCGGCGCTTCATTGTCTTTTTCGCATTGGGTCCAGGACGGCGCCCAGGCTTCCGAGCCAATGAACGTCCAAGGCGCCGCGTCCGGCGCGTCATGCGTCCATTTTCGGTGGGATACCTCGTTCCAGGCGAGTCTGCCGAATTTGGCGCTTTTCCTTGTGTGCTTGTCGATCTGCACGCAGCGCACCGCCGCCTTGCCGCGCGCGGAAACGGTAAAGGGCGCAAGCGCCTGCGCGATGGGAAGCCAGACGTCGGTGGACCAGGGGCGGGCCGACTCGGCGCCCGTCAGCACCAGATAGACGTCATACGTTTTCGTGTGGAAAGCCAAGGGCAACCTCTGTGCGGCATCTGCGGCCGGCAATCTTATCGCGCAAGGGCGCTAGTAGAATCTCTGCAGCCGCAACTCCGAAGATTCCCCATGAGCGACTTCTTTTCCCCCGATGAATCGCGGGCGCTGCGCGAGCATGGCATTGCCCTGTTCGCGGATCGCGTCCTGATCGCCGTGCAGCCTCCCTTGGCCGAGACGCGCATCGCAGAAATCGAAGCGGCGTGCGCCGGCCCGTTGCCGGACGCGCTGCGCGACTTGTGGCGCCTGACCGCGGGCGGCGAGCTGGCCTACGATCTGCGCGCGAAAATGGACGGCAATGAAGAGGCGCTGAGCTGGGCCGAATTGTTCTATGACGGCAGCGACCACTACCGCGATCTGGCAGGATGGATCGAACACGAACAAGCGTGCGCCGAAGAGGCCGCCGACGAAGACGGGGAGACCTGGAACGGCAAGCTGCGCTATCTGCCGATCGGCGGTTTCGAGTATTGCGACCGCATCTATGTCGCCGTCGAACCGGGCCCGAGCGCAGGCAGCATCGTGGCGTGGAAGAAGGGCTTGCCGGGCTGGACCCATGCCTTGCAGCAGGACGGCATCGCGAGGATAGCGCCGGACCTGCACGCGGCATTCGCCGCGCTATGCCTTGAGACGGACCCGGAACAAGACGAGGACAGCCCCGGCGTGCGCGTGCTGGAGTATCTGGACGAGCGGGTCTCGGACCACGGCATGCCGCAGGCCCTGGCGGATAAAGTGATGGCGTTCTACCTGCGTGCGCGGGTGGACTGGCGCGGCCCGCTGGCGGCCGGCACGCTGCTGGCGTCGCCGCATCTGGCCGGCTTGGCATTGCAACATGCGCTAGCCCACGATGATGCCGCGCTGGTGCAGCAATTGGCCGGGCAGGGCATGTCTTTTGATTTGCCGCTGCGCGGCAGCGCCAAGCCGGTTGAGGTCGCGCTGATGCACCATGCCTACGCGGCGGCCGACGCCTTGCTGCAGGCCGGCGCCCCCGTCAGCCCCACGGCGATCCATCGCCTGGATCGCAAGCCGTCGCCCGGATTGGTTCAAGGCCTGCTCGCCCACGGCGCCGTCGCCGACGCGTTGGGCGTGGCGCGCTGCGTGGCCTGCGGATCGCCCGAGGCCGCGCGCCTGATTGCCCAGGCCTGCGGAGTAGGCATAGACGCCGCCTACGCCGAGGTGCGGGATTCCATGGCCAACAGCTACCAGGAAGACCTGCGTCGCGTGCGAGCGGGCAAACTGGGCCATTATCTAGGGGCCGAGGGCCTGGCCGAGCGCGTCGCCAACCTTCGGGAGTTCTCGCTGTGACGTTCAACGTTCTTGTTTTGAAGGGACTAGCGTGGCCATTCCGTATTTGCGGCGGTTGACGGCCGTCAGCCGCAGCCCGCAAGCCAACAGGCATCTTGCCTACTTCCTGACTTTCACCGCCGGTGCGGTCAATGCCGGCGGTTTCCTGGCCGTTCAGCAGTACACCTCGCACATGTCGGGCATCGTCTCGATGATGGCCGACCACATGGCGTTGGGCGGCATGATCGTGGTGCTGCAGGGCGTGGCCGCCTTGCTTTCCTTCCTGGCCGGCGCGGCCAGCTCCGCCTTCCTGATCAATTTCGGCCGGCGTTCCCACCTGGCCAGCGAATACGCCCTGCCGCTGTTGCTCGAAGCCATGCTGTTGCTGGCCTTCGGGCTGCTGGGCGCCAACCTGGAGACCTTGCGCTGGTTCTACGTGCCGGGCACGGTCATGCTGCTGTGCTACATCATGGGCCTGCAGAACGCGATGATCACCAAGGTGTCGCGGTCCGAGATCCGCACGACGCACGTGACGGGCATGGTGACCGACATCGGCATTGAACTGGGCAAGCTGTTTTACTGGAATGTGGCCAAAGGCGATGCCCAGACCATGCCGCCCGTGCGCGCCGACCGCGCGAAGCTGACCGTGCTGAGCCTGATGGTGACGCTGTTCTTCGTGGGAGGCGTGACGGGCGCCTATTCGTTCTTCCACTTCGGCTTCGGGTCCACCTGGCCATTGGCGTTGCTGTTGACCCTGCTGGCGGTGGTGCCGATCGCGGATGACATTCGCAGCTTCATCCACCGCGCCTAGCCACCGGGGCGCTATTGCTTCGCTTTGCTTGCGGCGGAGTGACCCAAAAACACTTGCAGCGCCGCCAGCGTTTCGTAGTGCAGCCGTTTCAGCCTGGCGTCCCGGGCGGGGTCGATCACGGCATAGCCCTTGCCGTCCACCGGATAGGGCTCGCCCAGCAGGCGGGCCATGTCGATCTGGTAATGGCTGGCATCGCCATAGGGCCGTTTGCCGTCGATGTACGGCATCGGCCAGAATCGTTCGCCTTCGCGCAGCACGGCCTGCAGCGACTTCGCATCCACCTCGCGCCAGACCGCTGCCCGCAGCAACGTCAGATGCGCCTGTTTCAGTGTGAACCCGCCTTGCGCGTCGACACCGCTTTCCGGGAAGTCGAACGCCTCTTTCATTTCAGCCGGCACGGCGTAACGTCCGGGCCGCAGCGTGCCAAGGGATCCCACGTAACGCGGCAGCAGACGGCACACTTCAGCCAGGCGGCGGATGGCGAGCGCGTCGTCCGTGGTCCTGAGCGTTTTGCATGCGATGGCCAGCGTGTCGGCGCCGCCCAGCAGCGGTTGCTCGAAATCGACGGTGGGGGCGCCGGATTCGACGGGCATCCACAGCACGCGCAACAGACGTACCAGGGCCGCATGCTGGCCGGTGTAGGCGAGCGCTGCGGATGGCGCCGCATAGACCTGACGGATGATCGCGTCGCGTTCCGGCGAGGCAATGGCGTGCAGCGGGCCAACGGTCAGGCCGGCCATGGCCAGCAGCAGCGTACGGCGTGTCATCGGATTTCCAGGCATGGGGGCGCTCACTTCGGCATGCTGTTCAATTCGGATTCCGCGAGCGGGTAGCCGGGTTGCAGGCGCAGCGCCTCTTCATAAGACAAGCGCGCGTCGCTTAAACGGCCAAGGCGGCGCTGCAGGTTGCCCATATTGGTCAGGATCAGCGCGCTGGCGGGTTTGGCGGCGACGGCCTTCTGATAGGCCGAAAGCGCTTGCGCTTCGCGGTCCATGGCATCCAGCAGCGAGGCCTGCAGGTTGTAGCCGATGCTCCAGTCGGGAAAGCGCCGGGTCAGCTCCTGCGTGGTGGCCAACGCGTTGGGCAGATCGGACCGTTCGGCCTGCGCGCCGGCCTTGTTGATGTAGGCCCACTTATTGTCGGGATTGAGTTTGATGGACTGGTCGATCAAATCCTGCGCGGCGGCGGCATTGCCTTGCTGGCCTTGCAGCTTGCCCAGGAACAGCAGGACATCCGCATTGCGCGGGTCCATGCGGGCCATCTCTTCGCCCAGGCGTTGCGCCTGCTGGCGGTCGCCCGCGCGCAATGCCGCGGACACTTGCGCGTTCAATTCCTGCATGGCGGGCGGCAACTGTTGAATGCGCGCGCGCAAGGCCTCGTTGTCGGCCTGCAGTTCGGTTTGATAGGCATGGTCCAGCTGCGAGGCCGACTGCGACCGGGCGCCCGACGGCGCCAGGGTCAACGCCAGCGCAAGCAGCGGCGAACACAGCACGATGGACGGCAAACGGCGGCGCAAGGTCGCAAGCATGAGGCGGGCGGTTCCGGATGGAGTGGAAACAAATCAGGCTCCCTACGATACCGGAACCGCGGCCGGCGGCAAAAAAGCCCGGCATCCGAGCCGGGCTTTTGCACTGGCGGTTAGCCGTGGCAATCACTTCGGCATCAGCACCGTATCGATGACGTGGATCACCCCGTTGGACTGGTAGACGTCGTAGGTGCTGATGGTGGACATGCCGCCTTTTTCGTCCTTCAAGGTCAGGTTGTGCTTGCCGTTCATCATCACCCACAGCTTGCCGCCGCTGGCGGTGGCCAGTTCGGCGGAGCCGCCGCCCTTCTTGACCTTGGCGGCCAGCGCGTCGAAGTCGAGCTTTCCGGGCACGACGTGATAAGTCAGGATCTTCGTCAGCGTCGCCTTGTTTTCAGGCTTGACCAGGGTATCGACCGTGCCGGCCGGCAGCTTGCCGAACGCGGCGTTGGTTGGCGCGAAGACCGTGAACGGGCCCTTGCCTTGCAACGTGTCCACCAGGCCGGCGGCCTTTACCGCTGCGACCAGCGTGGTGTGGTCCGCGGAATTCACCGCATTGGCCACGATGTTCTTCGAGGGCATCATCGCCTGTCCGCCGACCATGACATCGGCGGCATACGTGGGCGACAGGGTCAGGGCGGAGCAGGCGATGGCAATAGAGGCTAGCAATTTCATGACGATCTCCTTTTGTGTGGCCGTCATGAGCAGATACGGGGCTGGCCCGCGATTGGATGCGCTTTTTCTCTAGGTGTAAACCCGGATCGAATGGCGTCGCGCCCGGCGCGGGCTGAAACGGAACCGGGCGCCGGCCCCGTCGGCGGAACGCCGTGCCGCCGCTGCGCACGCCGCGACCGCCCGTCGGCTTGCCCGGTTCGGGGCACTACAATGCCGGGCACCGGATTGCGCGGAATCAAGCGCGCCGGCGGCGATACCCGCTACGCTGGGTGCGCCAAGGCGTCCGGGCCCCGGCCGGCCCGGTACAAGCGATGAGCTTGCAACCGAAATACAGGAGGAGCAGACAAGGTATGGACGCAGAATTCTGGTTGGAACGCTGGCGCGAAGGGCGCACGCACTTTCATCAAACCCGGATCACACCGCTCTTGCAGAAGTACTGGCCCACGCTGGCCGTGCCGAAGGGTGGACGGGTGTTGGTGCCGCTTGCCGGAAAGTCGCTGGACATGGTCTGGCTGGCGGCGCAGGGCCACGCGGTGTTGGGGGTCGAACTCTCCCAGCTCGCGGTGGACCAGTTCTTCGAAGAGAATGAGCTTCGACCCGCCACGCACGAATCCGTTTACGGCAAGCACTACGTGTCGGGCAACATCGAGATCATCTGCGGCGATATCTTCAAACTGGATGCGCAGGTGCTGTCGCACTGCGTGGGCGTCTATGACCGCGCGGCGCTGGTCGCCCTGCCCGAGGCCATGCGCGCCGAGTATGTGCGCCATGTCTACGGACAATTGTCGCCCGCCTGCCGCGGCCTGCTGATCACGCTGGACTACCCGCAGGAAGAAATGGCCGGGCCGCCGTTCTCGGTGGTGGACAGCGAAGTCCAGGCGATCTTCGCAGGCGTTGCGCCCGCGGTGATCATCGACCGCCGCGACATCCTGGACAAGGAACCCAAGTTCCAGGGGGCAGGCGTCAGCCGTCTCGACACCGTGGTCTACCGCCTGGGCGTGTAGGGTGGGGGCAGCGCGCGGGGTGTCGGCAAGAACGCGATCGTCCCGCGCGCGCAACCCATCACCCGGCGTCAGGTCATCAGCCACCCACCGGCCACGTCCAGGACCTGGCCGGTGACGAACCTGGCCTGATCGGACGCGAAGAACAGGCAGGCGTCGGCGACTTCCTCAGGCGTGCCCAGCCGGCGTAGCGCGGTCACCTGGGCCACGGCGTCATTGATCGCTTTCGGCACGCTTTTCAGCAGCGGCGTACTGATGCGGCCCGGCGCCAGCGCATTCACCGTCACGTTGTATTCACCCAGTTCCGCCGCCCAATGCCGGGTCAGGCCAATCAGGCCGGCCTTGGTGGCCGCGTAGTGCGCCGCCACGATGTCGCAGTAGGCCTTGCCGGCTACCGACGACATGTTGATCACGCGTCCCTGGCGCTGCTTGACCATGTGGGGCGTCGCCAGGTGCGTCATGTAGAACACGCTGTTCAGGTTCACCGACACCACGTTGTCCCATTCTCCGGGCGCCATCTCCCAGACCTTCAGCGCGCGGCCGTCCGTCTTGGGCGAGATGCCGACGTTGTTCACCAGGATCGTGGCTGCGCCCAGTTCGGACGTGATGCGGTCGTAAGCCGCCTGGCATTGGTCGTAATGCGCCACATCGGCGTGCACGAACGCGACCTGGTGGCCATGCTTGCGCAGTTCCTTCTCGAACGCCTGGCCCGCCTGCGAATTGAAGTCGACGAGGCCGACCCGGCCGCCTTCGGCGAGGAATCCCTCGACGATGGCCGAGCCGATGCCGCCTACCGCGCCGGTGACGATCGCGACCTGGTCCTGGAAACGGCCGCTCATGCCTGTACCTTCAGCATGATCTTGCCGATGTGCTTGCTGCTTTCCATCAACGCATGCGCCTGAGCCGCTTCGGCCAGCGGGAACACTTCATGGATCAACGGCAGGCATTGCCCCTGCTCCATGAGCGGCACGACCTTGCTGGCCAGCGACTTAGCGATGTCGCCCTTGTCCTCGTCCGAGCGCGGGCGCAGCGTCGAACCGGTGAATTGCAGCCGCTTGATCATGATGGGCAGCGCGTCGATCTCGGCCTTGCTGCCCTCCAGAAAGGCGATCTGAACCAGCCGGCCATTCACGGCCAGCAGGCGGATGTTCTTGTTGATATAGGCGCCGCCCACCATGTCCAGGATCACGTCCACGCCGGCGCCGCCGGTGGCCTGGCGGACCTCGGCCTCGAAGTCCGCATCCCGGTACAGCACGGCGTGATGCGCGCCGGCCTTCAGGCAGGCATCCGCCTTGGCCTGGTTGCCGACCGTGGTCCAGACTTCGGCGCCGAAGGCGCGGGCCAGCTGGATGGCCGTCAGGCCAATGCCGCTGGACCCGCCATGCACCAGGAATTTTTCGCCGGGCGACAAGCGGGCGCGGTCGAATACGTTGGTCCAGACCGTGAAGTAGTTTTCGGGGATGGCGGCCGCGGACAGCAGGTCCATGCCGCGCGGCACGGGCAGGCAGTGGCGTTCGTCGGCCAGGCAATACTGAGCGTAGCCGCCACCCGGCGTCAGCGCGCACACGGCGTCGCCGGCCTTCCAGGCGGTGACGTCCGGGCCGACGGCGAGGATGGTGCCGGAGACTTCCAGCCCCAGATAGGGGGAAGCGCCCGGCGGCGGCGGATACGAGCCGGAGCGTTGCAGCACGTCCGGGCGGTTGACGCCGGCGTAGGCCACTTCGATCAATACTTGCCGGCCGGTGGGGGGCGCCATGTCGCGCTCGGCGATCTGCATGCAGTCGGGGGCGCCCCCTTTGCCGTGGTCGATGAATGTGCAGCGTAAGGTCATAAGAATGGGGTCCTGGTCATCAATGGCCCAGATAGGCCTTTTTCACGTGGGGGTCGCTAAGCAGTTCGGCGCCGGTGCCGGTGCGCACGATGGCGCCGTTCTCCAGCACGTAGCCGCGGTCGGCCAGCCGCAGGGTGCGGAACACGTTCTGCTCCACCAGCAGCACCGTCACCCCGTGCGAGGTAACGTCGCGGATGATGTCGAACATTTGCTGCACCAGCAGCGGCGACAGGCCTAACGAGGGTTCGTCGAACACCAGCAGCTTCGGGTCCGCCATCATGCCGCGGGCGATAGCCACCATCTGTTGTTCGCCGCCGGACAGCGAGCCGGCGTACTGCGACAGCCGTTCCTTCACGCGCGGGAAGATGCGCAGCACCTCGTCCAGCTTGCGCTGCACGATGGGGCGCGCGGCGCGCTTGTAGGAACCCATCAGCAGATTGTCGCGCACGGTGAAGTGCGGGAACAGCTGGCGGCCTTCGGGAATCATGGTGATCCCGGCGTCCACGATGTCATAGGGGTTGCGGTTGGTCAGGTCCTGGCCTTCGAATTCGACCTTGCCCTGCATGGCGGGGATGACTCCGCACAGGGTTTTCAGCGTCGTCGTCTTGCCCGCGCCGTTGGCGCCGATCAGAGTGACGATCTCGCCCGCATTGACCTCGAAGTTCAGGCCGTTCAGCACCTGGCTCTTGCCATAGCCCGACGACAGATTCGTCACCTTAAGCATCCTGATACTCCTTGCCCAAATAGGCTTCGATGACGGCCGGGTTCTCGACCACGTCCTTCGGCGCGCCGCTGACCAGCACCGCCCCTTCGTTCAGGACGATGATGCGGTCGGACAGCGCCATGGTGGCCTGCATCATGTGTTCGATCAGCAGCACCGACACGCCCGAGTCGCGGATGCGCCGGATCATCTGGATGGACTTCTCGATGTCGGTGGGGTTCAGCCCCGCCATCACTTCGTCCAGCAGCAGGATGCGCGGCTTGATGGCCAGCGCCCGGGCGATTTCCAGCCGCTTCATGCCGCCGACCGTCAGGCTGCGCGCTTCGGTGTTCAGGTACTTGACGAGGTCCGTCTGCTCGGCCACCTTCAGTGCGATCTGCTCGGCCTCGTCTCGGCTGGAAGTGCGGATGAAGGCGCCCAGCATGATGTTCTCAAGCACCGTCAGGCCGGTGAACGGCTTGGCGATCTGGAACGTGCGGCCCAGCCCCTTGTGCGCGTACTCGTCCGGCGTCCTGCATGTGACCCAGTTGCCGTCCGCGTCCAGCATCGAGATGCCGCCCTTGTCCGGCGACAGGAAGCCCGACAGCAGATTGAAAACCGTGGTCTTGCCGGCGCCGTTCGGTCCGATCATGCCCAGGATCTCGTTCTGATTCAGCGTCAGCGACACGTCGTTGGTGGCGCGCAGGCCGCCAAAACTCTTGAACAGCTTGTCGGCTTTCAGCACCGGCTGCTCGGAACGCGTGGCATTGTGGAGCCGCAGCTCGTCGGCCAGCTTGAGCTTCTTGCGGGGCGAACCCAGATAGGGCAGGCGCGCCAGGCCGCGCTCGATGGCAGGGCCGAACGCGCCGGCCAGGCCGCGCGGTATGGTCAGCACCACGGCCACCAGGATCAGGCCGTAGATCAGCCCGTGCATGCCGTTGCCCACGCTGGACAGCCAGCCGCGCGCGAGTTCCGCGATCGGCAGCACCAGGAAGGTGCCCGCGATCGGGCCCGCCACGGTGCCCAGGCCGCCGATCAGCGCGAACATGGCGACCTGGATCGACAGCTCCAGCGAGAACGCCGAACTGGGGTCCACGAAGGTCAGGTAGGTGATGTGGAAGGTGCCGATGATGCTGGTCAGCATGGCTGACACGACCGCGGCGATGATCTTGACGCGCACCGTGGGGATGCCCACGGCTAGCGCCGCGTCTTCGCGTTCGCGGATGGCGATCAGGTAATGGCCGATGCGCGACTTGCGGATGTACCAGGACACCCAGGTCACGAACACGAACAACCCGAACGCGATGATCACGTAGTTGAGTTTTTCGCGGAACACGATCCACGCCCAACCGATGTTCAGCGGCAGGCTGATGCCGCTGGAGCCGCCCGTCCAGCTTTCTTCGTGGATGACCAGCAGCCGCACCACTTCCAGGATGGCGATGGTGGCCAGCGCGAAGAATGGGCCGCGCAGGCGCAGTGTGGGATAGCTGATCAGGATGGCGACGCCGGCCGAGATGGCGGCGCCGGCCAGCATGCCGAACCACGGCGAAATGCCGAAGTTCTGCGTCAGCAGCGTCGCGGTGTAGCCGCCGATGCCGTAGAAGACCGCGTGGCCCAGCGACAGCTGGCCCGCGTAGCCGCCCACGATGTTCCACGCGACGGACAAGGACGAAAAGACGAACAGCAGGACGAAAAGGTTGGTCCAGAAGGGCGTGCCCATGACGGCGGGCACGATGAACATGACGATCAGCAGAATCAGGCTGACGTAGGCTTTGGGGCTTCTAAAGTCGGGAAACACGTCTCGCTCCTTGTGGCTCTGATCACTCGGTTCCAACGCCGAACAGGCCGTTCGGACGCAGGACAAGGATCAAGAGGAAGATCCCGAAATACACGACCTCTTTCAGGTCGGGGGCGATGTAATAGCCGGCCAGCGTGTCCACGATGCCGATGATCATGGAGCCGGCGACCGCGCCGTACAGGCTGCCCAGGCCGCCCAGCACCACGATCACGAATGCCGTCAGCACGAAGTACGTGCCGACGGTCGGAAACACCGGATATTGCGGCGCCAGCAGGCCTGCGGCGATGCCGACGAATGCGGTGCCCAGGCCGAAGGCGATGGCGTAGACGTTGTTGACGTTCACGCCCATCAGGGTGGCGGCGTAGCGGTGTTGGGCCACGGCGCGCAGCGCGCGGCCCAGGTAGGTGCGATGCATGAACAGATGCAGCAGCACCGCCAGGCTGATGCCGACCACGAACGTGATCAACTGGCCCGTCACCATCGAATAGTTGCCCACGTCGATGGCATTCGTGCCCAGTTCCACCGGCGCGCGATACACGTTGGCGCCGAAGATCACCAGCGCAAGGTTCAGCAGGATGGTGGACACGCCCACCGTGGCGAAGATCTGGATGTGCTGGTCGGCGTTGAGCAGCGGCTGGATGATGCCTTTCTGCGTCAGCGCGCCCAGCGCGAACAGGATGACGGCAACCGGAACCAGGCCTACGTAAGGATGGACGCCGAATTGCGCGGCGATCAAATAGACCAGGTACATGCCGATCATCAGGAACTCGCCGTGCGCGAAGTTCACGACGCGCACGACGCCGAAGATCAATGTCAGCCCCAGGCTGATGATGGTGTACGCGCCGCCCAGCAACAGGCCGTTGATGACCAGTTGAATGAATATATCCATGGTGCAACCTCTTAGAGCGGGATGCGGCCCCGGCACGGCCGCGTGAAAGGCGGCCGCGCCGGAGCGCGCGATTCCCGGGAAACGTCAGGCGCCCCCGAGCGCCTGATCACTGGCGTCGCGCTTATTTCTTGAAGACAGGCTTGCCAAGTGCGAGGTTGCTGGGTGCGATGGTGACGAGCTTGCCGTCCTGCCACTGCATCACGTAGAACGTGGAGGCATTGTTCTGGCCGTCTTCGCCGAAGTCGAAGGCCCAGCCGTTGGCGGTCTGGCCGGCCGGCTTCTTGTAGGCCAGGACCGCGGCGCGGATCTTGTCCTTGTCGGTGGACTTGGCGTTGCCGATGGCTTCGAAGAAGGCCTTGGCGCCCACGTAGTTGGTCAGGCTGTGGCCCGATTGCGGGTCGCTCTTGTAGGTGGCCTTGTAGGCTTCCAGGAACTTGTCCAGGCCGGGCGCCCCAGCCGGATTGATGGACGACTGCGGGAAGTCCAGGTCGAACACGCCGTTCATGTCGGCGCCGACGGCCTTGGCCGTATCGGCCAGCGAGTAGCCGCCGCCAGCACCGATCACGACTTTGGGCTTGAAGCCCGCGGCGCGCGCCTGGCTGAAGAACAGGATGGCGTCGTTCTGGTAGGCCGTCTGGAGCACCACGTCCACCTTGGCGCCTTTCAGGCGCAGGATCAGGGACGACAGGTCCACCGTCTTGGCGGAGTAGGGCAGCACTTCGGCCACCGTGTAGCCCAGTTCCTGGGCGCGTTTCTTTTCGGTAGCCGCCACGTCGGTGCCGTAGGGCCCGTCTTCGTGGATGATGCCGATCTTGATGTCCTTGGGGTTCAGCCCCATGCCCGGAGCGATCGTGTCGTGCAACGCATTGACGACCGACACGCCGTACAGCGCGGTATTGGGGTTGCTGCGGAACAGGTACTTGTAGCCGCGCGTGGTGATCTTGTGGGCGGTGGCGCCCAGTTCGAAATACGGCACGCCCGCCAGTTCCGTCACCGGCGAGGCCGCGTACGAAATGCCTGAGGCATAGCTGCCGAACACGCCGACCACGTTGGCCGAGATCAGGCGCTTGGTTTCCGACACGGCTTGCGTCGGATCCACGGCGTCGGCCTTGACGATTTCGATCTTCTCGCCGTTCACGCCGCCTGCGGCGTTGATTTCGTTGACGGCCAGTTCCAGACCGCGATAGCTCTCTTGTCCCAGGAGCGCAAGCGCGCCGCTGAACGGGAAGAGGGCGCCCACTTTCATGTCGGCCGCTGCGGTGCCGCTTGCCAGGGCGCCGCACACGCCCAGCGCCAGAATAATCTTATTGAACTTGAACACGGTCTACGCTCCTTTGTCGGTATGGGATGCGGACTGTTTTTTAGTGGTGTCCGTCTTTTTTAAATATATGATATATGTGCCGGCCAGGTACAAAAACCCCGCCTTGGATTCTAGTGGGGGCCGCAGCAAGCCGAATCGGGGAATTCCCTAAAGCCGCATGAATAAAGCCTTAGCGGCCGATACGAGGCGAAATGAACCGCAATATTCCGCCAGGCGGGCGTACCTGCCAGAGTGCTCTCCGGGTTGCCGAAAGTACGAGAATTTACCCGGTTTAATCATATATCCTATATCATCAAACACGCGCTTTTCCATAAAAACCCAGGAGACAGAAGCATGTTCGAGGAAGTCGATTTCGCCGGAAAACGGGTCCTGATCACCGCCGGCGCGGATGGTCTGGGCCTGGAGATGGCCAAGGTGTTCCACCACGCGGGCGCCACGGTGTTCGTGTGCGACGTGAACGAAGCGCGCCTGGCTGCGCTGCCGGCCGAATTGCCGGGCGTGCACACCGCGGTCGCGGACGTGTCCGACGAGGACAGCGTGGGCGCGCTTTTCGCTGCGGTCAAGCAGAAGTTGGGCGGACTGGACATCCTGATCAACAACGCGGGCGTGGCGGGCCCCACCGGTTATGTCGAGACCTTGTCCAAGGCGGACTGGGACCGCACGCTGGCCGTGAACATCACCGGCCAGTTCCTGTGCGCGCGCCAAGCCATCGGCATGCTCAAAGCGTCCAAGGCGGGCGTGATGATCAACCTGTCTTCCGCTGCGGGTCACCTGGGCTTTGCGGGGCGGTCGGTATATTCCGCGTCCAAGTGGGCGGTGATCGGCTTCACCAAGTCGCTGGCGATTGAACTGGGGCCGCATGGGATCCGGGTCAATGCCATCCTGCCCGGCGCCGTCGAAGGCCCGCGCATCCGCGCCGTCATCGCGGCCAAGGCCGATACGCTGGGCCGTCCGGTGGACGAGATCGCCGCGCAGTACGAAAACCAGGCGGTGCTGGGCCGCATGGTCACGGCGCGCGACATCGCCAACATGGTGCTGTTCAACGCCAGCGACGCTGCGCGCAGCGTCACGGGCCAGGCCATCGTGGTGGATGGTTTCACGCAGAAGCTCTACTGATGGGCGCCGGCTCCCAGGGGCGCTGCGCCGCCATCATCGGAACGGGCCTGATCGGCCAGGGCTGGGCCATCGTGTTCGCCCGCAAGGGTTGGAGCGTGCGCCTGTACGACGTCAATGCGGCCATGCTGGCCGAGGCGCGCTCGCTGATCCTGCAGCAACTGCGCGAACTGGAAACCCAGGGCCTGTTGGAAGATGCCGACGGCATCATCGGACGGGTGCATGTGGCCGACAGCCTGGCCGATGCCGTCAAGGGCGCGTGCTACATCCAGGAGAACTCGCCCGAAAAGGTCGAGATCAAGCGCGCGCTGTTTTCGGAACTGGATGCCGTGGCCGAACCCGATGCGGTGATCGGCAGTTCGACGTCCAGTATCCCCGCCAGCCAATTCACCGAGCATCTGCCGGGGCGGCATCGCTGCCTGGTCGCTCATCCTGTCAACCCGCCTTATCTGATCCCGGTCGTGGAGCTATGCCCCGCGCCCTGGACCAGCCCGCAGGCCCTGGACGCCGCCCGTGAGGCCATGACGGCCGTCGGCCAGAAACCGGTGCTGGTCCGCCGCGAGATCGAAGGCTTCATCCTGAATCGCCTGCAGGGCGCCTTGCTGCACGAGGCGTTCCGGTTGGCAAAGGACGGCATCGCCAGCGCCGAAGACATCGACGTGACGGTGAAGGACGGCCTGGGTTTGCGCTGGTCGTTCATGGGGCCGTTCGAAACGATCGACCTGAATGCCCCCGGCGGCATTGCCGACTACTGCGCGCGGTACGGTGGCCTGTACCAGTCCATCGGTGCCGACCAGGGCGAATGCGTGGCCTGGGACGGCGCGTTGGTCGGCGCGCTGGAGGACGAACGCCGCGGCTTGCTGCCGCAGGAAGACCTTGCCAAGCGCCGCTTCTGGCGCGATGAAAAGCTGATGCGCCTGATGCGCCACAAACAAGAGAACGGAGACAACAATGGCTAAGCCCAAACAGAAAGTCGTCATCACTTGCGCCGTGACGGGCGCCATCCATACGCCCAGCATGTCGCCGCACCTGCCGGTGACCGCCGATGAAATCGCGGAAGCCGCTATCGGCGCGGCAAAGGCTGGAGCCGCGGTGCTGCACTTGCACGCGCGCGATCCGCAAACGGGCAAGCCGTCGCAAGACCCGGCGCTGTTCAAGCCGTTCCTTGAGCGGATCAAGAACGAGACCGACGCCATCATCAACATCACCACCGGCGGCAGCCCGCACATGACGGTGGAAGAGCGCATGCGCCCGGCCACGACCTTCCAGCCCGAACTGGCTTCGTTGAACATGGGGTCGATGAACTTCGGTCTCTTCCCCATGCTGGACCGCTTTCAGGACTTCAAGCATGACTGGGAAAGGGAACACCTGGAGAACAGCCGCTCGCTGATCTTCCGCAATACCTATCAGGACATCGAATCCATCCTGACGCTCGGCAACGCCAACGGCACGCGCTTCGAATTCGAGTGCTACGACATCAGTCACCTGTACAACCTGGCGCATTTCGTGGACCGAGGGCTGGTGAAGTCGCCGCCGTTCATCCAGTCGGTGTTCGGCATCCTGGGCGGCATCGGCCCGCACCCGGAAGACCTGATGCACATGAAGCGCACGGCAGATCGGCTGTTCGGCAACGACTACGAATGGTCGATCCTGGGCGCGGGCCGCAACCAGATGCCGCTCGCCACCATTGGTGCTGCGATGGGTTCCAATGTGCGCGTGGGCCTCGAAGATTCGCTGTGGATCGGTCCCGGGCAGTTGGCGGAGTCCAACCGCGTGCAGGTCGAGCGCATCCGCTCCATCCTCGAGGCGCTGAATCTGGAGGTGGCGACGCCCGACGAAGCACGTGCCAAGCTGGGCTTGAAGGGCAGGGAAAACGTGAAGTTCTGATCGGGGCGGCAGGCCGGCGCGCGTGCGCCGGCTGCGTTCAAGCGTGGCGGCGCAGCGCGTCGGCAAGCGTGGCGACGTCCAGCTCGCGATCGAAATTGGCGGCGTGGCGCGCTTTCAAGGTCAGTTCCGCCGCCAGGGTCAAGTCGGCGTCGCCAGGGGTATCGGCGGCGCCCAGTTCGCGCAGCGTGGTGGGCAGGCCCACTTGGGCGTACCACTGGGTCAGGTCCGCCAGCATGCCGTCGTTGCGTTGTTCCAGGTTCAGTTGCACCAGCAGGCCGACCGCGACTTGCAGGCCATGCAGCGCCGTCGCCACGCCGCCGATCTTAGGCAGCCCGCGCGTGAGCGCGTGGGCGATGGACAGGCCGCCGCTTTCAAAACCGAGACCGCTCATGAGGATCATCGCTTCCACCACGCGCTCGAACGCCGGCGTGGGCTGGCCGGTGCCGGCGGCCGCCACGGCGTCCACGCCATCGGCCAGCAGGGTGCGCAGGCAGCCATCGGCGATCAGTTGCGCCGACAGCAGCGGCGCGCCGTCGTACATGTTCTTGCCGCCGTTGCGTTGGCATTGCTCGGCTTCGAACTTCTTCGAAATGGCGTCGCCCAGGCCGGCGCGGAAAAAGTGCACCGGCGCGGTGGCGATGATGGCGGTGTCCACCAGCACGACCGTGGGGTTGAACAGCATGTGTTCGACGGCCAGGAGGTTGTGATGTTCGTCGTACAGCACATAGTTCTTGCTGGTGGGCGCGTCGTTGGACGCTACCGTGGGCACCGTGATCAGATGGCAATGGGCCGACTTCGCCACCGCTTTGCCCGCATCCAGCGATTTGCCTCCCCCCACCGCGACCACCATGTCGATGGCGGCGTCGGATGCCTGCGCGCGCAATTGCGCGATCAGTTCAGGCGTCAGGTCGCCGTCGACGATCAGCGGCGTCAACGCCACATCGTGTTCCGCGCACAAAGCCTCGATTCTTGGTCCCAGCACGCCATGGACGTAGCGGTCGATGACCAGGGCGGCGCGGCGCCCGAACAGCGCGGCGTACTGGCCCAAGGTGTCGAGTGCGCCGGCTCCCTGTATGTAGCGGCTGGGAGCGCCAAAAATCTTCAGCATGAAGTCTTCCTATTTGCGTGGGACGGGAGGGCGGTAGTCGAGCTCTTTCTCGCGCTCGACCAGCCAGTCGATCATGATCTTGCCGCCCCAGACCAGGTCGGCCTGGATGGCGCTGCGCGCCGCTTCGGAGTCCCGCGCTTCCAGCGCTTCCAGCACGGCTTCGTGGCGATGCTCGTTTTCGGAGTAGTCCAGGCCGGCCGTCTTGACGTGGAACACCTTCAGGATGGGGCCGGTGATGACCCAGAACGATTCCACCGTGCTGCGCAGGATGGGCTTGTTGCTGGCTTCCAGGATGGCGAAGTGGAACCTGCGGTTCAGGTAGCTGGCGCGCTTGGGGTCCGTCGAGGTGCAGGAAATGAAGTCCCGCTGCAAGGCGATCAGGTTGTCCAGCTGCTTGCGCGTGATGTTCTGCGCGGCCTCGGCCGCGCCCATGCCTTCCAGATGGAAACGGATCTGCTGAATTTCGCGCAGCTTCTCCGAATTCACATAGGGCACGTAGACCGCCGTGGCGGCCTGCATTTCCAGGCCCTGCTCGCTGATCAGGCGGAAGATGGCCTCGCGTACGGGCGTGATGGATACGCCCATCTCTTGGGCCAGTTCGCCGATGATCAGGCGTTCTCCGGGTTCGTACTGCCCGTTGATCAGGGCATTGCGGATTTCGTTGTAGACCCTGACGGAGAGGTTCTCTTTCTTTACCGGTTTGAGGCTGGGCATGACGTTTCGGGCTTGCTGTATTAAGGGAACGGGTGAATCCGGAATGAATTCTAGCCCGCCATAGCCAATTCACGCTCAATGGGTATATTATATATCATATATCCTAACGAAGAAAGGACGCGCCATGCGCCATCACCAGGAGGCCCCCACCGCGGGGGAGGTCAGGATGCTGCGGGAGAAGGCCCGCCATATCCGGCTGGAGACAATCAGACTGATCGAAATCGCGAAGGTCGGGCACTACAGCTCGGTCTTCTCGTGCGCGGAAATCTTCGCGTCGCTGTATTACGACGTGATGCGGCTGCGTCCGGGCGAACCCCATTGGCCCGACCGCGACCGCTTCCTGATGGGCAAGGGCCATGCCGCCGTGGGCCTGTTCCCCGTGCTGGCCGACCACGGCTTCATCGACCGCGAACTGCTGGATGGCTACACCCGGTTGGGCAGCCCCTTGGGCGACCACCCCGACATGAGCAAAGTGCCTGGCGTGGATTTCAGCTCGGGCTCGATCGGGCATGCGCTGTCCAACGGTGTGGGCATGGCGGTGGGCGGGCGCATGAGCCAGCGCGACTTCAATGTCTTCGTAATGCTGGGCGACGGCGAAATGCAGGAAGGACAGGTGTGGGAAGCGGCGCTGTTCGCGGCGCACAACCAGCTGTCGCGCCTGATCGCCATCGTCGACCGCAACGGCTACCAGCTGGACGGCAAGGTGGACGATGTCATGGGCGTGGAGTCGCTCAAAGAGAAGTGGCAGGCGTTCGGCTGGGAAGTGCACGAAGTCGACGGCCACAACCTCGTGGGACTGACGGCGCTGTTGCGCCGTCTGCGTGCGGACGACGCGCGCACCCGGCCGGCATGCGTGATTGCCAAGACCATCAAGGGCAAAGGTGTGTCCTACATGGAAACCGAGCCGGGCTGGCACCTGGGCTACCTGGCGCCGCAAGACGCACAGAGCGCTGTCGACGAAATCCTCTCCCGCGAGATCTGAATGGCACAGGCACAAGTCCTCTCCCCCGACTCCTGGCAGTACCGCGCGCTGAATGCGGTGAACCCCGGGCTGTCCTATCTTTCCGATGCGCTGATCGAACTGGCCCAGGCCGGGCACCCGGTGGTGGCCGGGTCGGCCGACCTGCAATATTCCAACGGCCTGAACCGCTTTGCCCAGGCCTACCCGGACCGCTACGTCCAGTTCGGCATTTCCGAGCAGAACATGGTGTCGGCGGCGGCCGGCCTGGCGACCACCGGCATGATGCCTTTCGTGGCCACCTTCGCCTCGTTCCTGGGGCTGCTGTGCTGCGAACAGATCCGCATGGACGTCGCCTACACGAAGCTGCCGGTCCGGCTGATTGGCCACCATACGGGCATCAGTCTTGGCTTCTACGGCACGTCGCATCACGCCACCGAAGACATCTCGACGATGCGCGCGCTGGCCGGCCTGACCGTCGTCTCGCCCGCGGATGGCCCGCAACTGGCGTCCGCCATCAAGGCATCGGTCAACTGGCCCGAACCCATCTACTTCCGCATCGGGCGGGGCCGCGACCCCCAGGTCTACCAAGACGGCGCGCCGTTCGAATTCGGCCGCGCGATCGTGCATTCGACGGGCAGCGATCTGAACATCATCGCTTGCGGCATCACGCTGCATGCCGCGCTGGCCGCTGCGGAACAACTGCGCCAGGAAGGGGTGTCGGTCGGCGTGATCGACATGCCCACCATCAAGCCGCTGGACCGCGACGCCGTGCTGGCGGCGGCGGGGCAGGCGCGCCTCATGATGACGGTGGAAGAACACAATGTGCTGGGCGGGCTGGGTTCCGCCGTGGCCGAAGTGCTGGCGGACGTCGGCACGGGCACCAAGTTGCGCCGTCACGGCATCTATGATGAATACAGCCTGATCGCCCCGCCCACCACGCTGTACGCCCACTACAAGCTGGACGCCGCCGGCATCGGCGAAGTAGCCCGCGAATTGATCAAGACCTCAGATAAAGCCTGACCCGGAGAACACGATGAAGGAAATCAGCGGAAACACGCGCCTGTTCGGCATCCTGGCCGACCCGATCCATCATGTGAAGACGCCGCAGCGCATGAACGAGCTGTTCGCCAAGATCGGTTTTGACGGCGTGTGCGTGCCGTTCCATGCGCGGCCCGACAACCTGGCCGCCGTGGTCGACGGCCTGCGGCGCCTGGAGAACCTGGGGGGCGTCATCATCACCATGCCGCACAAGACCGCCATCCTGGACCTGGTGGACGAGGTCACGCCCGTCGCCCGCAAGATCGGCGCGGCCAACGTGGTGCGCCGCGACCCGGACGGCCGGCTGGTGGCGCACATGCTGGATGGCGAAGGGTTCGTGCGAGGCCTGCTGACGGCAGGCGTCCCCGTACAGGGGAAAAGCGCCTACCTGGCGGGCGCCGGCGGCGCCGCCAATGCCATCGGATTCGCGCTGATCCAGGCGGGCGTGTCCCGGCTGACCATCGCCAACCGCACGCCGGCCAAGGCCGAAGACCTGAAGGCGCGCATCCTGTCGCTGCATCCGGATGCCAAGATCACGGTGGGCTCGCCTGACCCTGCGGGCCACGACCTGGTCATCAACGGCACGTCGCTGGGCATGAAGGAAGGCGATGCGTTGCCGCTCGATGCCAGCCGCCTGACGCCAGACCAGCTGGTGTGCGAAGTCATCATGCAGCCCAAGGACACGGCGTTGCTGCTGGCCGCTCAGGCCAAGGGCTGCAAGGTGCATTACGGCGCGCCGATGCTGGCCTGCCAGATCGAGCTGATGGCCGAGATGCTGGGCGTGGCCCCCGCTAAGTAGGACCATGCGGCCAATCTCAGGACGGGGTGGATAAAAAGATGGGCGACTACGATTTCATTATTGCGGGCGGCGGCACGGCCGGTTGCATCCTGGCCAACCGACTCAGCGCCGACGGCAAGCATCGCGTCCTGATGCTGGAAGCCGGCTTCGAGGCCCGCAGCATGTGGATCTCGATCCCGGCGGGCTTCTCCAAGCTGCTGGTGAACCCGGACTACAACTGGCGCTTCGCGACCGAACCCGAAGACAACGTCCATGGGCGCACCATCGCCGTGCCGCGCGGCAAGGGGGTGGGCGGGTCCACGTTGATCAACGGCATGATCTACGTGCGCGGCCAACCGCAGGACTACGACGCCTGGGAAGCCGCGGGTGCGACGGGTTGGGGGCATGCGCAGGCCGATCGGCTGTTCCGCAAGATCGAGCACTACGAGCCCGGCGGCGAAAACCGCGGCAAGAACGGACCCATGCATCTGGAGGAAGTTGCCGAACGCTTTCCCGTATCCGACGCTTTCCTGCGTGCGGCACAAGAGGATGGCCAGCCGCTGAATGCCGACTACAACAGCGGCGATCAGGAAGGCGTGGGCTATTACCAGGTGCTGCAGCATCGAGGCAGGCGCTGGAGCGTGGTGGACGGCTACATGAAGCCCGCCGCCGGCCGCAATAACCTGAAAGTGGAATGCGGCGCGCATGTGACGCGGCTGCTGTTCGAGGGCAAACGTTGCGTAGGCGTGGCGTATCGCCAGAACGGCCAGGAGCACACGGTGCGGGCGCGCCGAGAAACCGTGTTGTGCCTGGGGGCGGTGCAGTCGCCGCAATTGCTGGAACTGTCCGGCGTGGGCGATCCGGCGCGGTTGCAATCCTTCAACATCCCGCTGGTGCATGCGCAGGCGCAGGTAGGCGAAAACTACATCGATCATTTCGCGACCCGCATGAATTGGCGCGTGAAGAACGCCGTGACCTTGAACGAGATGTCGCGCGGCTGGCGCTTGGCGCAGCAGGTGGCGCGCTACTACACGAGCCACACCGGCATCCTGACGCTGGGGACGGGTCTTGTCCACGGGTTCGTCAAAAGCGTCCCTGACCTGCCGACGCCCGACGTGCAGTTCTTCTTCGTGCATGCCAGCTATGCCAACGCGGCAGAGCGCATCCTTGACCGCCAGCCGGGCATGACGATCGGCGTGGCGCAGCTGCGGCCGGAATCGGTAGGCAGCATCCACATCAAATCCGCCGATCCGTTGGCAGGGCCGTCGATCCGCCCCAACTTCCTGTCGGCGCAGATCGACCGCGATAGCCTCGTCGGCGGCATGAAGGTGGCGCGCCGCATCGTGGGGCAGCCGGCCATGCAGCGGTTCATCGAGGCCGAAGTCAGCCCCGGCGCGGGCGTGGAAAGCGACGAGCAATGGCTGGATTTCGCGCGGCGCAACGGACAGACGATCTATCACCCGATCGGCACCTGCCGCATGGGCTCGGATGCCGCCGCCGTGACGGACGTGCGTTTGCGGGTGAACGGCCTGACCGGGCTGCGCGTCGTGGATGCGTCGGTGATGCCGAAGATGGTGTCGGGCAATACGCAGGCGGCCGTCATGATGGTGGCCGAGCGCGGCGCCGAGATGATCCTGGAGGATGCCGCTCGAGGATCCTGAGCGATCGTAGGATGGGTGAAGCGGGAGAGTCCTTGCCCAAGGACCCCCGCGCTCCACCCATCCTGCGGCCTGACGGGATCAGCGGATCAGGAAGCCCGCGCCGACCGGGTCGTTGCGGTCGATCACCCAGCGCGCGGTGCCCAGGATGCTGGCGGTGCCCTTGACGGTAGGCCGGACCGCGCGCGTGCCGTTCAGGTCCACCTCGCCCAGCAGGCAGCCTTCAAACGTGCCGCTGCCCAGCAGGCCTTCGGATTTGATCGGCTGGTTCAACCCCATCTTTCCGCGCGCCTCGAACATGGCCATCATGGCGCTGGTGCCTGTGCCGCCGGGCGAACGGTCCAGCTGGCCGGCGCTGAACACGTGCACGTTCTTGTAGAACGCACCTTCAATCGTCGGCTGATGCCAGAACGTGATGAAGTTCAGGTTGTTGATGTGCGCTTCGGTCGGGTGCTGGATGCGGTGGCGCGCGTTCAGTTGGTCACGCACGATCAGGCCCATGCGCGACAGCTCGGTGCCGTTGTCGGGCGAGATCCGCAAGTCGCAGCCCGACAGGTCCACGATGCCGAAGTAGTTGCCGCCCCAGACGATGTCGGCGGACAGCTTGCCGTAGCCCGGCAGTTCCACCGGAATGTCCTGCGCCGCTACATAGGCCGGCACGTTTTCGAAGCGAGTCCACAGCACGTTGTCGCCTTCGGAAGCCACTTCCGACACGACCAGGCCGGCCGTGGTTTCAAAGCGGATCTTGGTGATGCCGTCCTTGCCGCGCGCGACCAGGCCATTGGCCACCATCGCCATGCTGACGGCGATCGTGCCGTGGCCGCACATGTGGGAGTATTCGGTGCCGTCGATGTAGATCAGGCCGGCGTCGAACTCAGGGCTGGACGGCGGCGTGAGGAACACGCCGAACATGTCTTTGTGGCCGCGCGGTTCGCGCATCAGCGCTTGACGCAGCCAGTCGTAGTTCTGCTCCAGGAAAGCCCGCTTTTCCAGGATGGTGGATCCGGCGGGGTAGGGGATGCCGCTATGCACGATGCACAGGGGCTCGCCTTCGGTATGGGTATAGATGACATCGAACGCGTCTTGCTTGCGCATGACTGTGGCTCCAGACAAAAGTAGGATGAGGGGAAAACCCGGGAGTCGAGAAACTATTTGCCGCGTTCGGACAGCATGTCCAGCCCGACGGTCAAATCAAGAATGACGATGGCGATCACCGCAACCACGATCGTGGCGCCCGATACGGCTGCGATGGTCGGATCTATCGTGTACTGCACGTAGTTGAAAAGCTTCACGGGGATGGTGTTCAGGTCCGCCGTGGTGTTGAAGATGGAAAGCTCCACGTTGATCCATGACGAGATGAACGCGAAGATCGAACCGGTCACGATGCCCGGCCGGATCTGCGGCAGCACCACCAGGAAGAACGTGGTCCAGGGGTTGGCGCCCAGGTCGGCTGACGCCTCTTCCAGCGCGCGCTGCTCCGGCGTCAGCAAGGTCAGCGTCGAGCGCAGCACGAACGGCGCGATGATGACGATGTGCCCGATCAACAGCGACAGGAAGCTGCGCGTCAGGCCGAAATACGCGCCGTACTGCAGCAGCGCCGCGCCCAGCACGATGTGCGGCAGCACCAGTGGCGACATCAGCACCGAGGTCAGCGCCGCCTTGCCCGGGAATTCGTAGCGCGCCACCGCCAGCGCGGCGGGCACGGTCAGCACGACGGCGGCCACGGTCGCCGCCAGCGCCAGCACCGTGCTGGTCGTGAACGCGGCGACATAGCCGGCTTCCACCAGCAACGTGCGGTACCACTCCAGTGTCCAGCCCTGGGGCGGGAACGCCAGGTACGGGGTGGCCGTGAACGACGAGCCCAGGATCACCACCAGCGGCAGGGCCAGGTAGGCCAGCACGGCCAGCGCGATCAGGCGGATCAGGTTGCGGGCGATCATCGCGCGGCTCCAGGCAGGGTGGCGGCGCGGTTCGCCAGCGCAACCAGGATCAGGGTGAAGACCAGCAGCACCATGCTCAGTGCGCCGCCGTAATGGAAATCGAAGACCGAGCTGTATTGCTGGAAGATCAGCATGGACAAGACCGAGATCCGTCCGCCGGAAAGCAAGGCGGGCGTCACATACGCGCTGACCGCCAGCGTGAACACGATGATGGCGCCCGACACCACGCCGGGCAGCGTCAGCGGCCAGGTGATGTGGAAGAACGTCGCGGCTGGGCTTGCGCCCAGATCCGCGGACGCCTGCTCGCAAGCGGGGTCCACCCGGGCCAGCGCATTGCCCACCGCCAGCACCACGAAGGGCAACAGCACATACACCATGCCGATCAGGATGCCGAGCTCGGTCCCGATGAATCGCACCGGACGGTCCGCGGCGCCCATGCCGACCAGCGCCTGGTTGACCAGGCCGTTGCGGCCCAGCAGCACCATCCAGCCGAACGCGCGCACGATGTTGCTTGTGAACAGCGGCACCACCAGCAGGATCACGCAGAAGCGCCGCCAGGCTTGCCAGCGCACCACGCGCACCAGGTACCACGCCAGTGGGTAGCCCAGGATCACGCATACGACAGTGGTAAAAAAGGCCAGCCGGAAGGTCACCAGAATCACATCCCAGTGATACTGGTCGGCCAGCACGCGCAGGTACTGCTGCAAGGTCAGCGTCACGCCGTCCGGCCCGCCCGTGATGCTGGCCAAGGCCACCACCGCCAACGGCGCCAGGAAGAAAGCCGCAAAGAACAGCACGGGGGCCGCCAGCAGCAGGCCGGGCGAGAGCCAGGCGCGCCGGTTCATGGCTGCTCACCGATCAGGTGCAGGTGTTCCGGCGCGAAGGCCAGGTGCACCGTCTTGCCGGGCCGCAGCTCGGCGGGCGCAATGCCGCCATGGCGTGCCACGACCGATTGGCCGCCGATATCCACATGGAGCATGCTGTGGCTGCCCACGTTGATGACGTCCGTGACCGCGCCGGTCAGCGTGTGCCCGGACGCCTCGGCGCTCAGCCGCAGGTCTTCGGGCCGCAGCACCGCCACCCCGCGCGCGGGCGCCGGCTTGCCGCCTAGCGGCACGCGCAGGCCCTGGGCGTCCAGCTGCAGCCTGTCGTCTCCTGCCGAGGTGAACGCCATGAAGTTCGCGTCGCCGATGAACTCCGCCACGAAGCGGGTGGCGGGCTGGCGGTAAATGTCCGTGCCTGCGCCCACTTGTTCGATGCGCCCCGCGTGCATGACGACGACCCGGTCCGCCATGGTCATGGCTTCTTCCTGATCGTGCGTGACGAAGATGAAGGCGATGCCCAGCTTGGCTTGCAGATGCTTGAGTTCCAGCTGCATGCGCTTGCGCAGCTTCAGGTCCAGCGCGGACAGCGGCTCGTCCAGCAGCAGCAGCTTGGGCTGGTTGACGATGGCGCGCGCCAGCGCCACGCGCTGCTGCTGGCCGCCCGACATCTCGCGGGGGTAGCGCGGCCCGAAGTCCGCCAGCCCCACCATGTCCAGCGCCGCACGCGCGCGCTCGGCGGCCTCGGCTTTGGATGCGCCCTGGCGCCGGGGACCATAGGCCACGTTCTCCAGCACGGTCATGTGCGGAAACAGCGCGTAGTTCTGGAACACCGTGTTCAGCGGGCGATGGTGCGCGGCCAGGCGGCTGATGTCCTGGCCGTCGATCAGGATGCGGCCCGATTCGGGCTTGAGGAAGCCGGCGATCGAACGCAGCAAGGTGGTCTTGCCGCAGCCGCTGGGCCCCAGCAAGGCGACGAATTCCCCCTGCTGAATGTCCAGGTCGATGTGGTCCAGCGCCTGGTAGGCGCCAAAGCGCATCGACACGCCTTCGATGGTGAGCAAAGCGGACATGATTGATCCCTGGACCCTAGCGCTTGCGGGCAACCTGGCGGTTCCAGGCGTCCGTCACTTCGGCGCGGCGGCTGTTGATGAGGTTCCAGTCGAAGAGGCTCAGGTTTTTCACCGAGCCCTCGGCGCCCCACGGCAGCTTGCGGGCCACGTCCTTGGGTACCTGCACGTCCTTGACGGCCGGTCCCAGGTACAGGCGCGTGGCCAGGCAAGCGGCGGCGTCCGGCGTCAGCGCGGTATCGATGAACTTCCTGGCGGCAGCGGCATTGGGTGCGCCCTTGACCAGATGCAGGCGGGCGTCCGTGGCCCACGCGCCTTCCTTGGGCACCGCAAAGCCGATGGGCAGGCCCTTGTCGATCAAGTCCCAGGCGCCCACGTTGAAGTGCGCGCCGATGATGGCTTCTCCGCTTTGATAGGCGTTGCTGGCCGCACCCGAGCTGTCGAAGAACAAGGCGGTGTCCAGGGTGGCCAGCTTGGCGTACAGCGGCGCCAGGTTGGACGGGTCGATGGCCCAGACGCGCGCCAGGAAGAAAATGAACGGGACGCCGGACGAATTCGCGGGCGAGGGCACGGCGACGGCGCCGGCGTACTCGGGCTTCCACAAGTCCTTCCAGCTGGTCGGCGCCTGCGGCACTTCCTTGGTGTTGTAGGTGATGCCGAGCGAGTAGTAGCCCGTGCTGACGGCATACGCGGCGTCGCCGTTGCGGTACACGCCCTGGTCGATGACGTTCTTCAGGTTGGGGATGGCCGCGGGGTCCAGCGTGTCCAGCACGCCGGCCTGGGCAGCCAGTTCGCTGATGCCGCCGTCCATCCAGGCCACGTCGATCGTGGGCGCGTTCTTCTGCTGCTGCAGCTTGGCCAGCGTGGTGGTCGACGTGCCGACTTCCGGCACGACCGTCACGCCCGTGGCCTTGGTGTAGGGATCGGCGACGCAGGCGCGGAACGCGTCGCCCCAGTTGCCGCCATACCAGGCGACGGTGATCTTCTGCTGCTGCGCCATCGCCTGCGTGGCCAGCAATAGCCCGGCGCCCAGCAAGGCGGCGCGGAGTGCGCTGCGGGTAGGTGTTGCCATGTCGGATTCCCCTTGTCGATTTATCGGCTTGTCGCGGCGGCCTCTGGAACAGGGTGCCCCAGGACGGAGCCGTGACGTTGCCATACCTGCATCTTGGGCGATCCCCGGGAAAACGAGCTTGAAGGCGCGGGACAAAAACTTGAATAATTGCGTCATGACTGCCGTCGAAACCGTCGCCTCCGCCACTTCCTCCTATGAGGACGCTGCGGAAGGCCTTCCCCCGGGGAAACCCGCACTGACCATCGGTATCGTGCTGATGGACCAATTCACGCTGGCTGCCTTCGCCGGTCTGGTGGACGTGCTGCGTCTGGCCGGCGACCACGGTGGACGCAGCCGGCAGATCCATACGGCATGGCGTGTCATGAGCTGGGACGGCAAACCGCGCTGCTCCAGCGCCGGCTTGACCATCGATGTGGCCGACAGCCTGCCCGACGATCCCGCCCAGTTCGATTACGTGGCGGTATGCGGGGGCAACGACTACATCAACGGCCGCATGCCTGAGCCGTTGCGCGACTGGCTGCGGCTGGCGGCGGCGTTGCGGGTGCGCTTGCTGGGTATCTGCACCGGCACGTTCGCGCTGGCGCAGGCGGACGTGATCGGGCCGCGCACGGTCTGCGTGCACTGGAACGTGCTGGATGCGTTCCGCGAGCGTTTTCCCCAGACCCGCGCGGTGGTGGACCGCCTGTTCGTGGACGAGGGCGACCTGATCTCCTGCGCAGGATCCACAGCGGCAATCGACCTGGGCCTGTACCTGGTGGCCCGGCATTGCGGGCGCGACAAGGCGCAGCAGGCGATGCGGCACATGATGCTGCAGGGCGTGCGCCCAGGCCGGGTGCCGCAGGCGCATTTCCGCACCGACCTGTCCGGCATCCAGGACCTGCGCGTGCGCCAGGCTGCGCACTTCATCGAGCAGCGCATCGACAACCCGCCACCGCTGGACGCCATCGCGCGCTACGTCGGCGTCGGGCGGCGGCAGTTGGAGCGCGCGTTCCGCCTTGCCACAGGCATGTCGCCCATGGCATTCCAGCGACAACTTCGGCTGGAATACGGAAGCTGGTTGTTGCTCAATAATCCTTGCAGCATCACGCAGATTGCGTTGGACTGCGGTTTTGCGGACGGCGCGCACTTCTCGCGCGACTTCCGGGCGCACTTCGGATTATCTCCGCGCCAGTATCAACAGGCCCGAGGCCAGCAGGCTATCGGGCAAGAGGGCGGTGTCAGCGTATTTCCTGCCTAGCCTTCGTTCACCCAAGGAGACGGCATGACGTATGACCTCTGGTATTGGGATGGCATTCCCGGGCGCGGCGAATTCGTGCGCCTGGCGCTGGAAGCAGGGGGCATCCCCTATCGCGAACGCGTCCGCGAACCCGGTGCCTCGGAAAACGCGCTGATCGACGACATGCAGTCGCCGCGCAAGCATCCGCCTTTCGCGCCGCCCTATCTGGTAGCCGACGGCATGACGCTGGGCCAGACCGCCAACATCCTGCTGTTCCTGGGGGAAAAGCATGGGCTGGCGCCGGAGTCGTTGGAAGGGCGGCTTTGGGTGAACCAGTTGCAGTTGACCGTCGCCGACATGGTGACCGAGGCGCACGATACGCATCACCCCATTTCCGCCAACGATTATTACGAAGACCAGAAAGAAGAGGCGGCGCGTCGTGCGCGTGGTTTCCGGGAAGAGCGCATCCCGAAATTCCTGGCGTACTTCGAACGCGTGCTTGCCGGCCCGACAGCCTGGCTGGCCGGCGGCCGGCGCTGGACCTATGTCGACCTGTCGTTGTTCCATCTGGTCGACGGCCTGCTCTATGCGTTCCCGAAACGGATGGGCACGGTGGCCTCGGATTATCCGAACGTGATGGCCTTGCACGCGCGCGTGGCGTCGCTGCCGGCGTTGCAGCCCTATTTCGACAGCGGCAGGCGCTTGCCTTTTGGCGAGTGCATATTCCGCCAGTATCGCGAACTGGATGCCGCCTGACGTCCGCGTAAACGACGTCTTGAAGCAGGGTTAACGACCGCGTCGTCGTTTTCTAAATGGCGCGTGATGCCGCCCGCATTTTCATATGCCATTTAATAAAGGGGTCATTGAGTGACCCCTTTATTATTGGGGCGGGCCAAATTTGCAGAAAATAGATGCAGAGTTGGTATTAACCCTGAATCACGTAATGAGCACAGGCTGATTGCGCAGTTGAAAGGCCGCTGAATGATTATCCGGTGCCAGATCGCAGCACGTTTTTTTTCCGCAAAGCCATCGGTAATAGGTTGAGAACCGCTCATTTTTAGGATTAAATATTTTCGACTGGATACATTCTCCTTTTTTAATTTTGATCCAGGCCTGCCGTTACCGCAGTGGCGACGGACTACCAGGTAGCAAGTGCATGCGGCGCGGCGTGCACTGACTGAGTTTGGGACGCGCCAAGCAGTTCTGATTCAGAGATTCCGCTTGTCGACCGTTGTCAGAAACTTCGTCCCATTCCTGGCAGGAGAAGCCACTATGCAATGGATCACCCTAAGTCGCCTGTTCCGCGGTGAACGCGGCATGCAGAAGGCGGATTTATACGGCCAGATCTCGGCTATCCATAAAGCCCAGGCCGTCATCGAATTCGATCTGGAAGGCCACATCCTGATGGCCAATCAGAATTTCCTGGATACCATGGGTTATTCCCTCGACGAGATCCTGGGGCAGCATCACCGCATGTTTGTCGATCCGGACGAGCGTGAATCTGCCGAATACCTGGCTTTTTGGCAAAAGCTCGGGCAGGGCGCTTATGACGCAGGCCGTTACCGCCGCGTCCGTCACGATGGGCGGGACGTCTGGCTGCAAGCGTCCTATAACCCCATCTTCGACAAGCGCGGCCGGCCGATCAAAGTCGTCAAATACGCCACCGACATCACCGATCAACAGCGGCGCCAGGCGGACACCGAAGGCCAGTTGGCCGCGATCTCCAAGGTCCAGGCGATTATCGAGTTCGAACTGGACGGCACGATCATCCGCGCCAACGACCTGTTTCTGAAAGCCGTGGGGTATCACGCGTCCGAAGTGGAAGGCCGGCACCACAGCATCTTCGTGCGGCCTGAAGAGGCACGCTCGGCCGCCTACCAGGAGTTCTGGCGCAAGCTGCGCCGCGGTGAGCATGACACGGGCCAATACCTGCGGATCGGCAAGGGCGGCCGCCAGGTCTGGATCGAGGCCAGCTATAACCCGATTCTCGACGCTGAAGGCCGGCCGTTCAAAGTCGTGAAGTACGCCACTGACATCACCAAGCGGTTCACCGCCGCGCAGACCTTGCGGGTGGCCGTGCAGGGCCTCACGGAAAACGCCGAGCGGGCCAGCCAGGCCAACGCCTTGGCGCTGGATGCCAGCAAGGTCGCCGAGCAGGGCGGCAAGACGGTCAAGGGCGTAGTACAGACGATGGGCGCCATCACCGATAGCTCGCGACGCATCTCCGAGATCATCGGCGTGATGGACGGCATTGCCTTCCAGACGAACATCCTGGCGCTGAACGCTGCGGTGGAGGCGGCCCGGGCCGGCACGCACGGCAAGGGGTTCGCGGTGGTCGCGGCCGAAGTCCGCAGCCTGGCCCAGAACAGCGCCGCCGCCGCCAAAGAGATCAAGGGGCTGATCACGACGTCGGTCGAGCAGATAGAAAGCGGCGCCGGGCAAGTGCAGTCGGCGGGCACCACGATGGAAGACATCGTGGCCTCGTCGCGCCGCGTCACCGAAATCATGGCGGAAGTGGTGAGCGTGTCGTTGGCGCAATCGGCCAAACTGGGGGATGTCACGGAAGACATCACGCAGATGACCGCAGAGGCCGCCCAGACCTTGCGCGCCACCCAGGAGGCCGCCGACGCGCAGGCCGCTCGCAAGGACCATCGGCCCGTCGGGGTGGTCAAGCCTGTGGCCGCGACCGTGCAGGCGCGGCCGGCGGCCAATACGCCGCTGCCGCCGAAGCCGGTGCTGGAGTACGTGCGCTACTGACGTCCGCGCGGGCCGGCGCCCGCGCGAGTGCGCTATAAAGACGGTATTGTCTGAATCCCAGGCCTGGGCCGGATCGCTTCCGCCCGGGCCGCATTATTTGCGGCACCGTCCATGACCGAATCCGAAGCGCTTGCCCTTGCCTCGCACCGCCACTACAAAGGCGGCCTTTACCTGTACGTGGGCACCGCCCGCCATTCCGAGACCGAAGAGTCCATGGTGGTGTACGAACACCTTTGGCCGCACGCGCGCGGCCTCTGGGTGCGCCCCGCCACGCTGTTCTTTGGCCAACTGGCCGACGGCTCGCCGCGCTTTGCGCCGTTGCGTCCGACGGAGTAGCGCCGTGACGTTCTTCAACCGGCGGCCACGGGCCAGCGGCGGGGCGTCGCGCACGACCGTCAACCGGGCGCAAGCCTCCGCGGCGCTGGATTCGGCCTTGCAGGCGCTGCGCGGCCCGTTCATCGTGGCCGACTTGGAAACCACCGGCCTGTCCACCGCCACATGCGAAATCCTGGAATTCGCGGCTGTGCGGGTCGAAGCATGCGGCACGCTGGCCCGCGAATACACGCAGGTAGTTCGCACGAGGTCGCCGGTGCCGTCATTCATCACGCGGCTGACCGGCATCACCCAGGCGGAAATCGACCGCCATGGCGTGCCGGTGGTGCAGGCGTTTTCGTCCTTCCTGGCGTTCGTGGAGGACCTGCCCGTGTTCTTCCACAATGCATCGTTCGACCGGCGCTTTCTGGGTGCGGCGGCTGACCAGACCGGCCTGCCGTTTGCGAATCCCACGCATTGCACGCTGGCGCTGGCGCGGCGCGCCTGGCCGGAACTGCCGTCGCACAAGCTCGACATCCTTGCGCGCCACGTGGGCGCGTCGGACCCCACTCACCGCGCATTGGCCGACGTGCGCACGACGGTGGCCGTGGCGCTCGCAGCCAGTTCACGTCTGGCTGCCGCCTGACGCCGCAGGTTATCTGGAAAATTCGATGTCCGACCTTGAACAGATCAAACATGCGGTGCGGGCTTTCACGGCAGAAAGGGCATGGCAGCCCTTTCATTCGCCCAAGAATCTGGCGATGGCCCTTTCGGGCGAGGCCGGAGAACTGGTGTCCCTGTTCCAATGGCTGACCGAAGCCGAATCGCGCAATATGGCGCCGGAACGCCTGGCGGATGCCGCCGATGAAATCGCGGATGTGCAGATGTACTTGGTGGCGCTGGCCGATCAGTTGGGCATCGACATCGCCGGCGCCGTGGCGCGCAAGATGGTGAAGAACGCGCAGAAATATCCGGCGGACCGTTTTGCCGGCAGCGCGCGCAAGTACGACGATCCGCCAGAGCAGGCCTGACGGTCAGATCACTTTCTGTTCGTGATGGACTTGGGGCGGCTCGACGAAGAAGCCCGCGACCAGCTTGCGCCATTCCTGGAAGTCGGGCGACTCCCGGAAATCCACCATGTGGTTCTCGACGGTTTCCCAATCGACGACCAGCGTATAGCGCTGCGGTTGTTCAATGCTGCGGTGCAGCGCCACCCCGTGGCATCCGCGAGCGCGCAGAAACAGCGGCTTGGCCTGTGCGACGCCTGCCTCGAACAGCGCTTCCTGTCCTTCGCGGACATGAATGCTGGCAATCTCCTGGATCATGACGATGTCTCCAAATAATTGGGGCCGGGTGAGGCCCGACCGGCGGGAGTAGTATGGCTGAAAATTCCAATTCCATCCTGTCCGATTTCCTCGAGCCGTGACCTTGACTCGTCTCATTGCCGTTCGCCTGCTGTGGTACGCGGGCATCGCCGTTATCGCCGTCATGGCGCTGGCGCTCAACACGCAGTTCAGTGTGGTTGTGCTGCTATCGGCCATCGCCATCTACATTCCCTTGTCGGTACTGTGCTTGCCGCTGACGGCATGGCTTTGCTGGAGCCGCGGCTTGCGTGCCCCGGTCAAAGGGCTGCCGCCCGCGTGGCCTGCCTGGCTGGCCGGCGGTTTAGGCGTCGCGCTGCTGGCCAGTTACCACGTGCTGGCGGACCTGGATCTGGCGGAATGCGGCTTCCTGCTGGTTCTCGTCGCGGGCGATCTCTGGCTGCTCCGCCGGGAGGCCGCGCAATGCTTCAACCTGGCGCTTGCGCGTTCTGGCTGACAGTAAGCCGAACGGCCATCAACGGCTTGCCTACCGGCGTGCGCGCTAGGCACCTTGTCCGAGCCAAAGGCGCGTCGCGCCATCCTTAAAGTTGAGCCCGCTTGCCCCACACGCGGTTGCCCTGTCTTTTTCATCGTCCATACGCATGGCGTGGCGCTCCTGCGCTCGTCTGTTTCGCTTGCCGACTGTCTGGCCAGCCTCGTCCACAAAGCTGCGGTCGCCCGTTTAACCGATATCGACCTGCCTAGGACGGAGCAATCATTCCGTACCAATACATAAGTCCCACGCCACTCGTCTATGTGCGGGCACGGGGGAGGGACGTAGCGGTCCGCGCCGGTCGGCCACCGGCACCTGTGCATCCGCATGAAGCGGATCAGGAGGAGCTCAAATGAAAAAGCTCGCAGCAGTCGCAGCCATGTCCTTGTTTGCCGCATCGGCCTATGCCAGTGGGCCAGGCATGCCTTCCGTGTCGATCACCGGCCACGCCGGCACGATCAACGGCACGGCGTCATCCGTCTCCACGGGTAGTTCGGTGGTGGCCACCCAGGTCAACGGTTACGGGTCTTCCAGCCAGACGTCGTTTGGTGAAACCGGCGGCGTCGCGCAAGTCGGCGGCACGTTCAACCGCGACGGCACGCAAGTCGTCACCAGCACGCGCCAGTACGCCACCAGCGAGTCGTACGGCAACGTGACGGGCAACGCGCCCATCATGGTGGGCGACAGCATCGCCAACGGCGGCGCCTCGTTCGGCAAGACCGATACCGCCGCGTCGGCGACGGGGACATTCGTTGCCGGCAATATTGGCGCGTTTGGGTCGATCGGCGGTGTGGGCGGGGTGGGCCACATCTCTGGCTTCAATCACTGACCCAATTATCCGGACGGCTTCGGCCGTCCGGTCGAGGGGACATCATGAAAACCATAGTGCTTGCAATCTCCCTGTCGCTGGCGGCGTGCACGGCCGCGGCGCAGACCAGTAATTCCAGTTCCACGACCTCGGCGTCGTCGGGGTCGACCAATGCCGGCAACAACCAGGGCATCACGCTGAATTCCAATAACAGCGGCTCCAGCACCGTGAAGACGGTTCCGCCAGTAGGGGGCCAAAGTTTCTATGGGTCGTTCTCGTCGGACAGCTGCATGGTGTCGGCGGGCGGCGGGGGCTCCGTGGTGGGCTTCGGCATGAACGTCGCCATACCGATCGAAGACCAGAAATGCAGCCTGCGGCGCAACTTCGAGCGCACGATGCAGGCGGCCGCTTCGACCAAGGACGCCGACCGTTCGCGCCGACTGGAAACCGCAGCCATCGACATCCTGTGCCAGACCGACGACCGCACCAAGGCGGCGCTGGTGGCGCAAGGGCTGTGCACCAACCCTGCGCTGACGACGGCCGATCATCGTTTCGATACGACTGCGGTTGCGCAATCTTCGCCAACGACGGCCACCGTCGTCGTGCCGCCCGCGCCGGTGCAAGGCCAGACTCAAGCGCCGGCGCCTGCGGTGCAGGCGTATCCGGTCCAGGCCGTTCAGACCACCGCGCTGGCCTCGCCGCCCTTGCGCAATCCGCGGCTTGACCGGCAGCAGTTCGCCGACCTGTATTCGCCCGGCTGACGCCTGCGGGCGTCGTGGGGCAGCCGGGTCAGGGGGTGGAGGCGGGCGGCAGGATGGCGGCAGGCGCCGCCACTGCCGCCGGCTCCGGCGCGGAGGCCAGCAGCATGGTGGGGGGCGAAGACACTTCCAGGCCGGCGTCGTTCAGGCGCTTGAGCACCGTGAACAGCATCGCGCTGCGCACGCCGTACGAGGCGCGCGGCGACGAGACATAGCCCTTGGCGTTGAAGATCAGGTGGCCGCCTTCGATGCCGTCCAAAAACACGTTGGGCGCGGGCGTGTCCAGCACGTCCTCGTGGTCGGCAAAGGCCTGCAGGATCAGTTCGCGCACTTGCTCGGCGTCCGTCGACAGCGGCAAGGGCAGCTTGATCTGCACCAGCCCCAAAGGGTTGGATCGGGTCACGTTGCGCACTGTCTTGGTGACGAATTCCGAGTTCGGCACAATCACCGTGGACCGGTCGCCCATCTGGATTTCGGTGGCGCGGACATTGATGCGCAGGATGTCGCCCTCGACGCCGCCCAGCGACACCCAGTCGCCCACCTTGACCGGGCGTTCCGCCAGCAGGATCAGGCCCGACACGAAGTTCTGCACCACCGCTTGCAGGCCGAAACCGATACCCACCGACAGCGCGCTGGCAATCCACGCCACACGCTCCAGGCCGATGCCGGCCGCCGACAACGACAACGCGACCGCCAGCACGAATCCGGCGTATCCGAACAAGGTGGCCGCCGACAACTGCATGCCCGGATCCAGTTCGGTCGTCGGCAGGTAGCGGTTCGATAACCAGCGCTTGAGCATCTTCACGCTCAGCAGCGACACGCCCAGCACTATCAGCGCTTGCAGCACCGCGCCGGGACGGATCTGCGCTTCGCCAATAGCCAGGCCTTTGCGCAGTTGGTCAAAGCGCTGCAGCAAATCGGCGGGTCCTTCGCCGAAGGGCGCCAGCAGCAGGATGACCGCCAACAGGCCCACGGCCACGCGGCCGACGCCGGACAGCAGCACGGCAGCCTGGTCGCGCAGGCTTGGGCCGTCGTTCTCGCCTTCGCGATGCGACGTGCCCAGCAGCGTGCTGAAGCCGTCCTCGATCAGCGTCGACACCAGGTAGGCGGAGGCCAGCACGATCAGCGTCCACAGGACCTGCTTGGTCAGGAAGGCACCGAACGCCACATATCCCGCCAGCAGGCTGGCCAGGCCCAGGACCAGCACGGTCCATACGGTGCCCAGCAGGAGCGAAACCCAGAACGGGGCGGGCGCGTCGTTTTCCTGGATGCTCAGGCGCCTCAGCCTGCGGCAGATCGCCAGCACGATGGCCATCGTGGTCATGATGATCACGGCGACGATGCCGGTCAGCGTGATGGTTGTCGTGAGGCTGGCGTTCAGCAATACCGGCAGGCGTTCGGCCAGCCAGATCATCACGACCAGCGTGCCAAGCAGATTGGGCAGCCAGCTCAAACGCGTCGCCACGGCGTCGCTGATGGGCGGCAGGCGCCAGGACGGGCGGTGCGTCGACAGCAGGGCATTGCCCAGCCCCGAGACATAGCCGCCGAAGCAGACGGTCGCCACCAGCGTGGCCAACAGCGCGCCGGTGTTGTCGGTAAGCTGCGAATTCCAGTCCAGGCCGGCATGGATCAATAGCGCGATCACGCCGGGCGTCGCCACCGACAGCGTCAATTGCGCCACTGCCAGGAACGAGCGCCGCAGCCGGCCCGGAGGCACCCGGGTTGCGGTCAGGCGCAGGAACAGGCGGCCGATCCAGATGCGTAGCGCGATCGTCAACGCCGCCGCTGCAGCCAGCAGAAGCCATCCCCATATCGGCGTCTGCCCGATCGCGGTGGAAAGGTCGTCGCGCAAGGCTTCAAGGCGTTCCAGGTCGCGCGGGAATTCCTCGTGGAACTCCACCCAGAACTGTTTGGACAGGAACGAATTTCGCCGCTCGCCCAGGCGAGCCTGGAATTGCGTGCGGCGCTGCGCGGAGATCTGTTCCGCGGTCTGGGCGGCATCCACGGACAGCAAGCGGGCCAGCTTGATCTGCGCATCCAGCGCGCGGCTGCTCTTTTCCAGCTGCATGCGCTGGGCTGCGACGTCGGGGGCTTCCTTGGCGCCTTCGGGCGGCGTGCCCAGTTCGCTCAACCTCGCGGTCAGGCTGGTCAACTGGGGGGCGAGCGCCTCGCTGGCCGCATCGGCCTTGGACTGGATGTCCAGCGCGTCGCCGCGCTGTTTGACCAGGGTGGCGTCGTCGGTCTCGTCGGCGACGCGTTTGCGGATGTCGTCGATCTGCTTGCGGGCGGCCGCCAGCAGCGTTTCGGTTTCCGCAGGATTGGGAGGCGGCGCCGCGAAAGCGGGCATCAGACAGAGCGCCAACAACAACGCCGCGACAAGCGCGGCGAGATGGGCGGGCAAGCGCCGGGTGCGTAAGAGCAGGGGGGTGCGGATCGGGTTCATATTCTTGTGCGAGACACTCGCGTCGAGGCGGCAGCATAACAAGCCGCGGACCCGCCCGTTGCAACAAAAACTAGTGCTGCGTCCCCCTATTTTCGGATCGAGATCCGGGGCCATATCCCGCCGGCGCCCCGGGGGCGGAATCAGGGCCACATCCAATGCTGGGCTTCGGGGGGCGCCTGCCGCGTCTCTGTCCGACATCCACGTTTACCAGGCCAACGTTTGGAATCAACTCGGACGCGTCAGCGCGCCTCGGGGAAGGGCTTTTCTGGGCTTGCCCAGCACGGCGTCGCAGACATCCAGCCAGGCGCGCGCGGCAAAAGACAGATAACCGGATTGCAGCCAGATGTGGCCTACTTCCCACTGCATGCCGGACTTGGCCAGTTTCGCCGTGCTCAGCCCCCGCGTCTTCATGCGTTGCATCAGCGGCTCGGGCAGCAGCGCTACACCCAGGCCCGCGGACGCCATCGCCACCAGAAAGTCCCAATGCGCGCTCTGCGCGGCGATGCCGGGCTGAAAGCCCGCGTCGGCAAAAGCCTGCCGCAGGCGCCGGGTGACCGCGAAGTCGTCGGTGGGGATCAATAACCGCGCGTCGCGCAGGGCGCTCAATGGCAAGGACGTCTTGCCGGCCCAGGGGGCATCGGGCGGGCCGATGACCCAGATGGGGTAGCTGCCGAACAGCTGGGCGGCAAGTCCGCCGTCGGGGGCGACGGGCAAAATCGTGGCGCCCACCTCCAATTCACCGCTGGCGACCAGGCCCTCGACGGCCTGGCCCGTGCCCTCGCGCAAGGTCAGGTGGATGCCGGGATGCAATTCCCGGAAGCGCTTGACCACAGGCGTGAACAGCAGGTTGATCATCGGCGGGATGCCGACCTCCAGCGCGCCGCGGTCCAGATCGGCGGTCTGGCGCAGCTCTTGCGACAGTTGCCGCATCGTTTCCAGCACCTGCATGCCGCGCTGGTACATGACTCGGCCGGTATCCGTCGGCCGCGCGGTGTGGCCGTCGCGGATCAGCAGCGGCGTGCCCGCTTCTTCCTCCAGTTGGCGAATCATCTTGCTCACGGTCGATTGCGTGACGAACAGCGCTTTGGCCGCCTGCGTGAAGCTCGCGTGCCTGACCGTCTCGACGAAATAACGCAACGCACGCACGTCCATGACTGGGAACTCCCTGTGCGCGTTGCGCGCAAAAACGTCAAACGATGAAAAAAACGACTGGTTTGAATGATTTTAAGTCATTACGAGATTTAAGCAGGCCTTCCTATACTGCCGAAAATTCATCCTGAGGCGGGCCGTGAGCCCGCACCGGGATATCGGGAAACGCCGCGAAAGACGGTGCCCGGGCGCTGAAAGGCGGCCTCGCCGCGCCCGGCCGCAAGCCGTTGGCCTTTAAATTTGGAGACACCATGCATCTCGACCGTATCCGCCACCCAGGGCTGCGCGCCAAGATCACATCCGCCGAACAGGCGGCATTGCTGGTTGAAGACGGCATGACCGTCGGAATGAGCGGCTTCACGCGCGCCGGGGACTGTAAGTCCGTGCCGGCGGCGCTGGCGGCACGGGCCGAGCGCGAGCCGTTGTCGATCACGCTGATCACCGGCGCCTCGCTGGGCCACGATACCGACAAGATGCTGGCCCAGGCCAACGCGTTGTCCCGGCGCATGCCGTTCCAGGTCGACACCACGCTGCGCCGCAAGATCAATCAGGGCGACATCGCCTTCATCGACCAGCACCTGTCCGAAACGGTCGAACAGCTGCGCGCCGGCCATATCGGACCCATCAATGTGGCCATCATCGAAGCCGCCGCCATCACGGAGTCGGGCGCCATCGTGCCGACGATGTCGGTGGGAAATTCGGCTTCGTTCGCGCAGCAGGCCGACAAGATCATCATCGAACTGAATATCGGCGTGCCCGCGGCCATTGAAGGCCTGCACGATATCTACGTGCCCGAAGACCGCCCCGCGCGCCAGCCGATCGGCCTGGTGTCGGTCGACCAGCGCATCGGCCAGCCCTTCATTGAAGTGGACGCGGCGAAGATCGCCGCCATCGTCATCACGCACGAGCCCGACAGCCCCTCCAACGCCTTGCCGCCCGACGGCGACACCAACGCCATCGCCGGCCATATCAATACGTTCCTGCGCGGTGAAGTCGACGCAGGCCGCCTGACCAACGCGCTGCTGCCGCTGCAGGCCGGCATCGGCACCATCGCCAACGCAGTGCTGCACGGCTTCGAGTCGTCGGACTTCGATAATCTGACGATGTACTCCGAAGTGCTGCAGGACAGCGCCATTGAACTGCTGGACCAAGGCAAGCTCGCCTTCGCGTCGGCCTCGTCCATCACGGTGTCCAAGCCCGTGTACGACAAGATCCTGGCCAATATCGACCACTATCGCGAACGCATCGTGCTGCGTCCGCAGGAAATCAGCAATGCGCCCGAGATCGTCCGCCGCCTGGGCATCATCGGAATCAACACGGCGCTGGAATTCGATATCTACGGCAACGTGAACTCCACGCACGTGGGCGGCACGCACATGATGAACGGCATTGGCGGCTCGGGGGACTTCGCGCGCAACGCCCATCTGGCGATTTTCGTGTCCAAATCGATGGCCAAGAACGGCGACATCTCCAGCGTCGTGCCCATGGTGTCCCATGTGGACCACACCGAACACGACGTGGATGTGCTCGTGACCGAGTGCGGTCTGGCGGATTTGCGCGGCCTGGCGCCGCGCGAACGTGCCCGTGCCATCATCCAGAACTGTGTGCATCCTTCCTACCGCGATGCCCTGCAGGACTATTTTGATCGCGCGTGCCAACGCGGCGGCCAGACGCCCCATCTGCTGGAAGAGGCGTTCTCCTGGCACCAGCGCTTCAATGAAACGGATTCGATGCAGCCGGCCAAGTCGCCCGCGCGCAAGGCGGCCTGAGGGCACGCAACGTTGACTGCCGCCGTCGCGGCGTCCGCCAGGCTATTCGAGCGAAGCGAATCCTGGCTTGCGGGGAGTGCTCCCGCCGGGCGCCGTGTTTGGGTAGGGGTAAAGGAGCGAACGCTGCTTTACCTTTTTTTTCGCGCTGAGTTCGCGGGCAGCGCGTCGGGTTCCGCTGGCGTGGTGACAAGCGCGCAGCGGGACAGCTCCAGCTCGTCGCGCAGCCATTGCTTCAAGGCGACCAATGGCGCCCACTCCCGCAGGCTCGGCGGATAGACCAGATGGTAGGTCTGCGCCTGTTCATATTGCACGCTCATGGGCGATATCCGCACCAGGCGTCCGGCGCAGAGGGCGTCTGCAGCCAGCAGCTCGCGGCCCAGCGTAATGCCCAGTCCTTGTTCGGCCGCCTGCAGCATCATCCCGGCATCGTTGAAAGTGGCCACCGGTGTGACCGGGGTGCGCAGGCCAGCGGCATTGAACCAGTGCTGCCACATCTCGCGTTCCCCCAGCAGCGGCTGACGGGCCAGCGTCTCCGGCGAATTGTCTTCCAGCTTCGCCGCAGTCTCCGGCGACGCCAGCGCAATCAACGGCAGGGGCATGTCGAACAAGGGTTCGGACTCCACGCCCGCCCAGGGGCCACGGCCAAACCGCAGCGCCGCATGAAAGCCGTCGCGCACCAGGTCCACCACTTGTTGGGACGTCTCGATCTCCAGCGACAGGCCCGGATTTCGCACGCGCCACCGCGCCATGCGGGGCAGTAACCAGCGCTGCGCAAAAGAGGGCAGTACCGACACGCGCAATCGTTGTTCGCTGCCGGTCGCAGCGGCTGCCGCTGCCATTACGCCTTCGTCCAGCACGGACAGCGCACTCTGCACGCTGCACAAGAGCGCAGCGCCCGCGCTATTCAAGACGATTCCGCGTCCGCTGCGTTCAAACAACGGAAAGCCCAGTTGTTCCTCCAGCCCCTTGATCTGCTGGCTGACCGCACTGTGCGTCAGGTGCAGCCGGTCGGCGGCGGCGCGCAGGTTCTGCAACTCGGCGACAGCGCGGAAGGCGGGCAGGGTGTTCAGAGGTAAACGCATGGGATCGTCGCTGAAGGTCAATATTTGGTTAGCTTAGCTGACCAATACACGGAAAACAATTCGATTTTCACGCGATTGATGGGCGGCTACGCTTACCAAAACGTCGGCATCCCAGGAGCCCATCATGTCTGCCCAAACTTGTACGTCACCGTCACCCTCGTTTCGGCCGCAACGGCAGCCCCCACAACCGGCGCCCTCCCAGGCATCTCCCGCCAGAAAAGCGCAAACGGAAACTGCGGCTGTCCACGCAGCGTCGCCGCGCGGCTGGCTCGGCAAGCTTTGGGCCGCCTATTGCAAGCGGCGCGAAACGTCCCGGCTACGCAACCTTGCCGTCGACATGGACCCGCACATCCTGCAAGACGTGGGCGCGCCCAACTGGCTCGTCAACGAAACCACCATGCAACGAGACCTGGCTCGGCTGAAACACACGGACTACATGCGCTGGTAGCCCCTCGCGACGGGAAGGGTGCAAGGCTCGGGCGCCGGTGCTTCCCCAGGAAGACCGGCGCTTCGCTTTGGCGGGGCGGGAGGGGAAGCGAATGGTGGATGCTGTGCTATCCGTGTTCTTCGCTGTCTCTATACATAGCGTGCATTCCTCTCTCTATATAGAGGAGCTTGGAAGTGGGGCGATCCGGGAGAGCGGCGGGAGCCCGAAGGGGGTGGCGCCCCTCTTCTATATAGAGGAGCACGAGATTTCCTGCCGGCCGCAGGAAATTACGGGTGTCTTTGCTTCCCGCGCATGACAGCGCCAAAACTTGTGCTATAGTCTCGCTCCTTCGCA